>NZ_JBVVPQ010000033.1:0-86755 GCF_055811695.1 Bradyrhizobium sp. MI1.3
TTTGGAGGCTTTCGGACGCCGGCCCCCGTGTGCGCGGCAACACCGTCATGGGGCCGGCATCCGAAACCCTTCACAAAAGCGGCTGGCGAGCCAAGTTCAGCTCGGCGTCCGGTTCACCAGCGATATTGTTGCAAAAGTCGTTTTTCGCCGATGACCAAAATTATCCGCGGGCCGTGGGCGCGACTTTCGCGTACAAGATGCGGGGGACCTCACGGCCTCACGCAAAATTCACAGGCGACTTCGGTAACGCGATTGAGGTCATACGAATCAGCGGTCGCTCGCTGCGTAGTGGTTTCGCGAAAAATCTTGAACCCTGCAACTTTCGACTTTTGCAACACAATCCCAGCGATAGCGGACATCACGGCGGCTGAACTGCTCTTCGGCTTAGGGACCAGAACCGGACCTTCGTTGCTGGCTTTCTCGCGGATCACAGGTAACGCACAGTATGCCGTATCGCTATCTCGACCTATCAAGCATCCTGCCGCCGTTCGATGCCCGGAAAGCAACATAGCACGGACGACATGGCAGGCGCCCTGCGCGGCTGCACTTGGGGTGATCCATAGGGCCGAGCTGAACGATCTCTCGTTCATCCACCATACATCCGACACGGCACAATACTTGCTACAGTGCGGGAGGCCGATTAGTGCTTGCGGAGTTGTTCCCAGATGGGACGAAAGGTCCGGGCTTCAAAGAAGCAAAAGCGTGTTACGCCGGACCTACTGATCCTGGCTGCTGAGCTTGAGAGGCTGAAACGAAAGCACGCATCAGCAACCGACCTCGAAAAACTTTGGGACGAAGTGCAAGCACTCCGAGAGCAAGTTAGGAAAGCGGAAATCCAACGCCGGCATTGAACGGGCTACGTCGCGGTCCGATCAATACGTAAGTCATCGATCCGTTTTCCAGACTTCAATAGGTTTGTTACCCAGCGAGGCTGCTTACCGCGTCCGGCCCAAGTCTCCGATCCATTTAGTGGGTTTCGATACTTTGGAAGGACCTTGGGATAGCGCCGTCGGGCGCGAACAGTTTGCCGCGTAAGAGACCCAACCGCGCCGCCGAGCTTAGCCAACCGCTCTTCTAGAGCCTTTTGTTTCGCCGCAAGTTTTCCTGGGAGAATGGCCTCGGTCTGGCGGTAGAGATCCCAAAGCTGGTCGATGGACATCTGCGCCAAGGTGTCCCTAGACGGTTTCATATCTTGCTCCCTTTAACAGAGGAAACAACGGAAAATTAGGTTCCAGCATTGGAACTTTTTTGTGGTTTCTTAGCGCCTGATCCTCGTTGAGAAATTGACCCTTCGGCGACGACCTGCTTGCGTTCCGCGACATTGCTTCAGCAGCGTGGCACTTGTTGCCTACACACAATGGATCGTGACGCCTTGATTTAACACAAGACGATGCCCGCGTTCAGGGCGCGTCGACACGCTGGAGCCCGCAATGGGTCAGGATGCGAAAAACTCAAGGTGAGCAAATCTGGTCCGTCATGCCTCGGTGAGCGGACCTCGTGGAGGGGCGCGACTTTGCCGATTGGCCAACACCCAAAACGGCCGCCCTATCCAATCGCTTCTCAGCGCACGCGAGACTTATGTCGAAACATGAGCGAAGGATGCTCAGAGCGGCAGCACATGATTGGTAGTCAAGCCGCACCACGTTGTGGTGTTGCTGCAATCATTCGCCAATTTCGGCGAGCTGCGGCGCAGGACGAAGCACACGCCGCAAAGTGTCTCCTTCCTCCACATGACGCGGCAGGTGAAGGTTTCGGAATGTTCGTCGAACGATAGCGCAAATTCGCTGGCGAATATGTAGTACGGCGTGGAGATGCAGGCTCCCAGGGTGCTGATGTCGCGCACCACGCACGGATGGGTCCCACTCAATCCACCAAACGATAGCCGCGCCGCCCGGTTGATCGGTATCCGCTCCATTGCCCGACGTTCGACCATGGCGAGATTCTCCAAATGAAGAGGTAACTTCCAATCGAGCGATCGCAGCGATCGCGATTGCACCTCTACGTTTTCCGATCCCGCCGAGCCCGGAAAACGGCAATATCTGCACGTTGATCTGCCCGGCCCAGGGTAACAAGCAGTATTATTGTCTCATTAAAATTAAACCAGACCGCGTGGTTAATCCGCCGACGTTGGTGCCCACCTTACAAGCAAATGAAACCGCTCAAGGACACGTCTTTTTCCGCGAAAGTGAAGTATTTCACAGCACTTTCACAAACCTGAGCTACTATTAGTTGAACTTAATAGATCATTTTATGTCTCTCGGCCTGATAACGGTGGTTTTTAAATATTCATAATAAGGGGCGTTGATGAGTAGGCGTGGTCAGGGGCACAACCGCATGACGGTTCTGCACGAACGCGTTTGGTTTCTAAGATCTCAGCTGACAGAGCTTCAGAACCTTCGCAGCCGGGTTGAGCAAGCCGAGGAACGAAAAGTCGGCAAACGTTCAAAAGTCACAGGTGTCTCGGCGATGCGTCGCCGATTACGGCGACAGCGGCGGTTTGTTTTCTAGCCGCAAAACGTGGCCCCTTTCGGCGATGCGTCCTCAGCCGCTGCCGGTCGCGCTTCTTCATTCGCTGCCGGCGCTTCATGGCTCGATCGGCTTTTCGTTGTGCCAAGCGGCATAGTAGTCGGCCATGAGCGCCTTCAGCATTCGTCCCGTGTTGCACACCGCAAAGACGAGCTTGCCGTAACCGCTGGCGTGCTTGCACATCAGTTGCGCGGCGATCTGGGCCATGCTCTCGCAGTCGGAAATCCGTCCTTCCAAATCACGGAACGCCAGCGAGTGGAGTTTCGATATGCTCTTCGGAATACCCGGCGGCAGGCAGCTGGGCTCCGGGGAATTGGACAACCTCGCTCATTGCTGCACCCCCGCCAGGGCCTTGCTGCGGTCGCCATGCTTTCGAAGAGTGGCAAACTCCCTCGAAAGGTCGGCATTGTTGTCGGTTACAGTCGCAGTCTCCCTGCCGAAAACGTCCAGCTCGGTGATCGTAGCTCGCAAGAGTTGAAAGGACTGATGACTGCCAAGCGATTACACCTGACACTGTTCCCAGCCGACGCATCATCCGCGCGCCGAACCGGCGTGGGTTGCGAAGTGGCTGGCGCACTGGCTGCGTTCACTCGTGCATAAGGGCCGGCGTCAAAAGCCGCAGATGGCCGCCGCTGTGATCTTCATGGGTTGGAACGCCCAGAGCGCGCAAGAGGTTAGATACATTGCGCACCATCGCGGCGGCGCTGACCGGGGCGCTGAATTCGAGGCGGCACATGAAAATCATGGACGAAGACGGCGAAGTCATCGCCATAGCATCGGATGATCATACTTTAATCGGCGGCCACCACCGCCTCGCGGTGGCGGCCAGCCTCGGTAAAAAACTGTTCTGGCGAGATACCGGCGAACCAGTGAAGCTTGATCACTTCTTCAAGCATTATGTAAGTTCTCTTCGACATACAGCCTGATCCGCCCGACGAGCGTTGTTCGGTACATTGCAACTACGCCAATTGAGGCGGGGCAGCTTTCATTTTCACACCCCATCGCTCTCCAGCGTTCCGGCCTCCAGCTTCGCCCAATGCTGGCATTGAACCAACATCGCTCCAGGTATTCGCGGTCGCAGGCCGATAAGAAAAATGCGTTATTGTCACACCATGCTGCGCGTCTTGGCAGTTTTTTCGATGACCCGTAGGTTGGCACCGTAGGTAGGCGGTAGCGCACTCACTATCGAGCCAGAATTAGAACGAAGCTTCAATGCGATAGTCGTTTGAATGTGGAGGAGTGGACGACCTGCCGTCCAGCGCCCAAAGCTTTCCGACAAATTATCAAACTCGGCTCGAGACAATGAGCGAGGCCGAGTCCACCGCTCTAGCCGTTCGCGAGGTCTACAGCGCTTATTACAGCGAGATGGGAGGCGTAGGCGCGGCTCCGGAACCAAAGGCTCGAACGCCTACGACAGAGGGCAAACTCGTGCGGTCCCAGAGACCGCTTGGACCTCAACCCGGTCAATCGGCTGCGCGCCATACGACGAGGCCAATGACCCGAAAATCCCTCCCGGCACTGCTAATTTTCGGAAGCATTGTGGCACTGGTTGTCGTAGTCGGATTTCTAGCGCAGTAAGACCGGCCGCGAATTCTGTGCAACGTCCGCTTTTCCCCCGCGATCCGACTAGGGGAGATCGTGCACTTCACGTTTGGGCCAACTGGCGACACCGCGGGCGCAGCCTCGAAGACTTGGATCCTTAGTTTGATCGGTCAATAGCGCTGACACAACTGAAGCGCGCGTATTGCCGAATTTTCCCGGCTGTTGCAGCCTAGGCACACCGCCTGCTGATTGAATCAGCTACCTTAAGGCTGGAATTCCGGACAGCAAAAGAACCGGCGTCGTTTGGGCTGAAACGTGGATGGAGCGCAAGTAATGAAGAAGATTTGGTTGAGTGGCGTGGCTTTGCTGGCCGTGAGCATGGCGGCACCTGCATCAGCGGCTGATCTGGCGGCTAAGCCTTACGTCAAGGCCCCGCCCCCGGTGGTCGCGCCGATCTATGATTGGACCGGTTTCTACATCGGCGCCAACGGCGGTTGGGGGCAAAGCCACGGTTGTGTGGATTTCGTGACGCCCGCAGGTACAGTCGCAGGTGGTTGCGCGGATCGCTCCGGGGGCCTCGCTGGCGGACAGATCGGGTACCGCTGGCAAACCAATCAATTTGTGCTCGGTTTGGAAGCGCAAGGAGATTGGGCCGAAATCAAGAACACGCGCGTCAGTCTGATCGACCCGCTGATTTCGACAACCGGTAAGATTGACGCCATCGGGCTCTTCACGGCGCAACTCGGTTGGGCGTGGAATGCCTCGCTGTTTTACGTGAAGGGCGGCGGCGCCGTGACGCGCAATCGGTTCGATATATTCAACAACGTCACCGGGGTCGGCCTGGCATCGGCTGGCCACACGCGCTGGGGCGGCGCCCTCGGCGTGGGCTGGGAGTACGGCTTCACGCCCAACTGGTCGTTCGGTATCGAATACGACCATCTCTGGATGGGGCGTGATAATGCCGGCTTCGCAGGCGTAGTCACTCCCGGAGGGTTTGTCCTCACCGGCAGCGGCGTCAGCCAAGATGTGGATATGGTCACGCTTCGGTTGAACTACCGCTTCGGTGGATACGGCGCACCGGTCGCGGCCAGATACTGATCCCCCATCTTCGCAAACCAAAGCCCCGGCACGCCGGGGCTTTTTTGTGGTTATGATTTTCTTGGCCTTTGCTACCTTGCGGTGTCTAAGTTGGAAGAGCACGTTCATCGCGGCCACATTCGTTAAGCAAGCAATCCGAGCCGCTGAGCTATCGTGACCAGCTCTGCCAGAGACCGCACTTTCATCTTCTCCGTCACTCGATGACGATGTGCCTTGATTGTCCGCTCCGTCGCTCCCAATTCAGACGCGATCTGCTTGTTGAGTCTTCCGCGCACGACAAGCTCGAATACCTGCCGTTCACGCGCAGTCAGTGTCGCCAGCAGCGCCTGCATCTGTTGCAGCCCGCGTCGCGCGTTAAGCATAATTGCGTGGCGGGCCCCTGCCTGTTCAATGGCGCCGAGCAACTGCTCCGGTGTAACCGGCTTGGTGAGGAAGTCTCTTCGTAGCCAGTGAGGAAGACGATTGGTAGCGCGAAGTTAAGTGCCTTCAATTGCTGTTGCAGCTCTGGACCGCGATTTCTGGCAGGGCGGTTCAACTCGCCAAAATCGGCGACAGGAAAAATTAACCGTCTTATGGCCGACACGGCCATCACGGCGAACCGGAGCAGACGATCCAGCGGATCCGGTCGCCGGCACCTCCCTGGACGCGCTCCCGCACCATGATCGTGCGGCGAACGACAGGTGTGTGCTGAATTACACTTGTGCCGAGCTTCAAGTTGCGCCGCAAGATGCCCAGGAGATCACACCGGACCGTATGGGCAACGCCGACGCAGCACGCGGCAGGTTCCAAGTACCGCCTCAATCTCGGTACCGGCAGAACTCGTCGCCGTTTTCATATTCAATGCAGGTCTTGACGCGAGCATGAGGCCGCATTTCGTTATAGTAGCGGCCTTCGCTGCGGTCCGCTGACCCATATCTAGAACCGCGGTCCATATCGTCATCGTTGCGACGCCAGCTTCGGCCGGTGGTTCGATGATCCTCATCTTGCTCCATCATACGGCCCATCTGTCGCTGACGCATACGGTCCATATCCATTCGATCCTCGCTACGCTGCCGCCGGGCCGTCCAATCTCGGTTGACCCGTGTGTCCTCGGCGCTCTGACGGTCTGAGTCGCGCGCTTGATCTGATTGCTGCGGTGTCCGCTCTGGCTGGACGGGAGCCGTTTGCGTTTGGCCTTGGCCTGACTGTGGTGATGGTCGCTCCGGCCGGACTTGGGCCGGGACTTCGTTGGGATCTGGTGCTGTTTGCTGAGCAGAGGCAGCCAGGGGCACCAAACCAAAGACCAGGAGCAGGATGGAAGCCATATCTGATCGGCGCATGATCTCACCTCGCGGGTTTGCTCTCTAACCTCGTCTAGCTGTCTTTGTTCTTATGAAAACAGCGCCATTTTGAAATGTCAGTATCGTTGCCATTGGCAGGTTCTCTGCAAGGCGCGAGCGGCTCGGCCGCTCGCGCCACCGAAGCGGCAGCTCCAGCTAGGCAGCACGCTTCATGCGTTCGACGGTCTGACTTATATGGTTTCCGGCGTCGTCAGCCACCTTGAGGGACATGTCGGCAATCCGACGGCTAGTATCTAAGGCGCTACTGATCGTGTCGCGCACTAGATCGGTGTGCACGACTGCGAGATCGTGAGGAGTTCGGCAGCGCCAGAGTTCATTCATGCGGTCCATGCTCAGTTCCATCTGCTGTCGCACGAAATCGAAGTACTCGCGTGAGACACCATTCACGCCTTTTGCGACAGCTGTGGCAGAGTACATGATGGCTTCGGCGTTGCGGGCGGAGCGTTCCGTTGCCCGCTGCGCTTCGTCACCTGTCACACCGAGTGTTCGGCCAAGCTGGTCAGTGGAGCGACCCAACAGCGCCGTGGCCATGTCGACGCCAAGACGCCAAGTGTTTTTCAGCATCTCGGCATTTTGTTGCAGCAAATGGCTGCTAGCTTGAGCCACCTCCTCGCCGGCCTCAGCCGCGGCTAATCCGATCCGTCTGGTTTGCTCAGTGCTCCTTTCGCCAGCGCGTCGGATTGTCTCTTCAGCATTTTGAGTAGGCTTTTCCTCCGGGCGTGCATTGGCCATTTTTGTTGCTCCATCGATGTTATTGTTGGTGAGATCGGGTCCTGTGCGTGTCCGTCACAAGTGCGATCCTAGGCAAGCAAACGTGCTCGCTTTTTGCCCGTTCCGGGGCGAGGCAACTTTAATCATGCTCCGGGATCACGCGCAGGAACGAGCGCTTCAACTTCCAATTATTTTGTGAATTGGCTTCATAGGTCCGGCACCGCTCGGCTTCACGATGTTGCCGAACCCGCGTCATCAAGGCTCAGTCATGACTACTGCGGAAACCGTATTGCTCATCGCGGCTTCGCTGTTCGTACTTCTCGCCATCGGTACCGTCGGCTTCTCCAAACTGGCGGAGTGGAAGAATCCGCCAGTCGGCAAGTTCCTCGAATGCGCGGGTGTGCGTCTCCACTATATCGAGCGGGGTGATCCTGCGGCTCCTTGCGTCGTGCTGTTCCATGGCAACAGATCCATGATCCAGGATTTCACGACTAACGGGCTTGTCGACCTTCTTGCGCAAGGCAATCATGTGGTCTGCTTCGACCGTCCAGGCTTCGGGCATAGTCAACGGCCGCGGCTCCGAGTCTGGACCGCAGCAGCTCAAGCCGCTTTGCTGGCGAAGGCGCTAAATCAACTCGGGGTTCGCGATCCTGTGGTGCTGGGCCATTCCTGAGGCGCTCTTGTCGCGATCACTCTCAGCCTGCGAAAGGATTGTCCCATCCGGGGCACTTGTGCTTGCGTCCGGGTACTACTTCCCGACCGTGCGATGGGACGTATGGCTGATGTCGGGTTCGGCCGTACCGGTGTTGGGCGACTTGGTGAGTTACACTGTCGCACCGATCATTTCGTGGGCCATCTTGCCCGGGACCATTCGCAAATTTTCGCGCCCCGTTCTGTCCCGCAAACGTTTAAGAATGAATTTCCAGCTTCTCTAACGCTCAGGCCCAAACAACTGAGAGCGGCTGCGGAGGAAAGTGCACTCCTCGTTCCAACTGCAGTGCAATTCCAAGCTTGCTATTCACGCATCGGCTGCCAATACGCATATTCCACGGAACAGAGGACCAAGTGATAGAACCCACACAGGCGCGAAATCTACATCAGGCGCTGCATCGCTCCCTGCTTCATCTGGTTTCGAATGCAGGACATATGGTGACGTATGCAGATCCTGCCGTCATTGCCCAAGCCGTCAATTCGGTAGCAAATTCCTCTTAAGTTGGACCGCGGCGTCAGACGCTTCCGCTGATCGTCCGTTCGAGGTCCACATCCAGCTTTTTCTGCGGCGCTCTACAGATCGGCTAGGGGCGGACTAGGGGAACGACGCTGTCCGCGCGAGGTGCAAACCTGCCGCAGCTCTCAAGAACAACTCCTCCTGGAGCTCAACCGCACGTACAACGGTTCCGCACGACTGCACTCCCTTTCGCTTTTGCGCGACGTCAGACCGCCATCGGATTACGGTAGCGGTCCCTTTGGGTAGGACTGGCATGGTGCGATACAAAATTTTCGTGGTGGAAAGCAATCGCGATCGGGTGTCCGAGGTCACCTACTGCGTCGCCCTGCACTTCGTGGCCGCCGACGACGGCATTGCCGCCGGCGAGGCGGTCGAATACGTCAACCCGAACGCCGCCTATGAAAGCTGAGGCGCTTTCGCGGAAGCTCGGCATTGTCGGCGCGGTTGGCCTTCAGCCGCAGCGGAGATCTGGCGACGGGCAACTTCGGAGACGCAACCGTGATCAGCAAGTTTGGCGACGTGCCGGATGACCCGGGCGGTAGAGCCGATTGTTCAGCTTTTCAAGTCGAATTCGGTCCGCAGCCGGTCTGCGATCGTTTCGATCATCTCGGACCGCCCCGCGTCCCGCTGTCCGTCCGTCATGATCGCGACCTTCCAAGTATCCTGACAGGGGACGACCGAGACGGTGATATCCGTGGGCAACTCGCAGATGTCTTCCATCTCCAGCTTGATCGCCGCGTCGAGTTCTTCGCCCGTTTTTGCCGGTTTTTTCAAGCTGGTTCTTTCACCGCTCGGAACGGGACCACCGCCTTTGGCTATCCGCGCGAGCGCATGTTTTTGAGCAGCGGGCCTTTGAGCCCTTGGTTATCCGCTACAGGCGCCGTTCTCAAACGGCGGGCGGTGGTCCACCGAGTCAAAGATATTGTCGCGTTATCGTTCCCTCCGCTTTGCGCCTTCGAAAACGGGTCAGTTGGGCTGCCTCGACCGGGAAAGTCCGCGTTGCCGGAACGATGTCATACGCGGCGCGTCATCCAACCGGTGAGCAGCCTGGCCGGAGCAGCGAATGCCGAGAGCCCTCAAACGCCGCTTGGACGACGTCATGGCGGACCTATGTCTCGGTATAACGTGACCAACCTGTAGCTCTGGTTGGACCGGGAGTCGGCATCGCCTTCACGACCCGTGGAGACTGCTGTTACGAAAAACTCGCCACCACATCGTCCGCAACCGGTATTAGCGGAAACCAACACAGATGACCAACAACACCATCTCAGTGAACGGCGCCCTGCCAGATCTCACCTGACGCAACCTCATCGATTGAGGGAACCGGCGGCAGCGCCGCGGCTTGCCCGTCGCGATAACCACCATGTCCCCGTACCGCAGCGCCGGCGATGACGTCCGCCGCGGCTATCCCCGTGCACCGGTTTCTCGAAGCCCGATTTGCCTTCCTAATCGGGCGTGAAAGTCAACTCCCGCCTACGCCTTTTGCGATTTCTCCAAACAAGCAGTACTACTTATCTCGCTGCTTCGATTGCGCGCAGCGTTTGCCATCAGCGCGATCATCATCTGCATTCACCAGGCGGGTCCATGCGTTCCTTCGCGTTCAGCACCCTGGGCCACCGCATGCTCTTCATCGCGTTCGTAAACAGGGCTGTCGAAGCAGTCCGGCCGTCCCCGAAGGGCGGCGGCCGACATTCTGGACGCAACGCCAGCGCCAATTCCTTGTAATCCGTGCAGCAGTTACTGCACCGGCTTCAATCACAGCCGCCGTGTAACCTTGGCACCGAAGCCGATGTGGAAGTCGGTCTCACTGACGCACATCCGATGCAGGATGCTCGCGAGCTTGCGCGCGACCGCAGTGATCGCGCACAACATGCTCGACCGTTTGGCGATCCGCAGGCCCCACGCCCGCAATGCCGACCATTTCCTGACCCGCAACAGAAGGCTTGCAGCCGCCTTGCATAGCGCCTCGCGAACGGTTACGTCGCCCTGCTTGCTGATCCGTCCTTCATAGTCGATCGACGTTCCAGACTGGTGACGTCTCGGCGTCAGGCCAAAATGAGCTCCAACCGTTCGACATCGCGCAAAGCGTCGGGGATCATCTACTCCCACTATAAACGAAAGGGCGGCGACGGGGCCGACGCCCAAGCATCCGTCATCAAACGGCGGCAAACCGTATCATGCTGAACCACCTGAAGAAGCACGCGATGCAGCCTTTCATCGCCTTCGAAGATCGCCCGCCGCACATCCAGCATTGCCTAATCATCACAGAAAATATCGAATCGCTGTGCTCGAGGAGCTCTCGGACGCGTGCTTCGTAGCTCCCACGACCAACGGCTCCCATCAGCAAGCCATACGCCGCAGCCTGCCACGAATGTGATTCTCCACATCGATCAGCTTGCGCTTGAAGAGCTTCCCGTTGGCCAGAAGTGAGCGTCTTCTGCATGCCGATGTTCTTAACGTGGACCGCCCGGTACCATCCCCATCGCATCGTCTGCGCTATGGCACGCGCGTCGTTTCGGTCAGTTTTGTTGCGCATCGTCGACCGCGAAACGCGCATATGGCGGGGTTCGACAACAACGATCGCGACCCCGGCTGGCTGTAGTTCGCGGCACAACCAGATGCCCAGCGACGATGCTTCGACACCGACGCGATCGAGGCGATCCGCGGAGCCTTCAAGAGCGCAGCGGATCGCCTCCGGCTCCGTGCTAACCTTCATCTCGCGCACCGTTTGGCCTTCGCTGTCGACAACGCAAAGACTGGTTTCCTCAAGACCGTCGTCCAATCGAACGTAACTTTTCATCGGAGCACTCCATTGTGCCAACGACCACCAAAGTCGTTGCATCAGGCTCCAGATTCGGCCACGGCCGCGTTATCCCCGTGCACCGGTTTCTCGAAGCCCGATTTGAAGAGCCGTCACTCCCAGGCTTCGAGGCATCGTAAGCGTCCGGATCTTGCACGACTTTTCGAAAGTGTGTTCTCGTTCCATTTCGGGCTCTCTGCGGCAGTGGAGAGTCTCCGATGGGTCCAAAACATTTCCAGAACAAAGCCAGATGCGAGTGGTGGTCGATGGCGGCGCAGCGGTCTGTCGCAGCGTCGCTACTACAACGTCGGGTTACCGAGACGACATTCGTCCGTTGGTCCCTTCTCCGAGACCGTGCTTCACGCCTCAGCCGGTCCGCGATTTCTCCGCACGTGTACTGCTCGCCGATGCATCGATCGACCGCCGTCGCGCTGTTAGTGCGACCGTTGCAAACAGTGCGTCGACCAGCGGGGCGGATGACAATCGGACGGTGTTGGGGGCGCCGTACACCGCATCATCTACGGGTTTGAGATAGCCGGTTTCACTTCCGCTTTTCACCCAGTAACGGAAGTGTAACGGACATCGCTGCACTTCGCATTGGGGCAGATTCGGACATCTCAGCACAGCGCGCATCTTGATCAATTCGAAAAGCCGCTGCAGCAGGTCGCGGCAACCGCGATAGCGGTCGGGGCTTGCTCTGGGCTGCCATCCCGATCATGCGAATGGCTCAGGGACTGAGCGGCGTGAGGGCGCTGCGCAGCGGCGCGCTGGAAATTTGCATCAAACCCGCAAATGGCTGACCCAGCTCCAGGACCAGGTAGATCGCCCCGGCAGCCGACAGTGCAAAAACGAACAGCGAGCCGAAAACGGTTGCGCTGGGTTTGGCAAACAGGCCGAAGCTTCCAAAGATGATGGTGAGCCAGAAAATCAGCACCACCAGGAACGGCATCGGGATCGAGTTGTTCGTCTGTGCGAACAGCAGCAGGCGGGTTTGCGCAATGTCGGTGGCGATCTGTATGGCCCTGGCTTGCAGGGAGCGCTGGGAATCGTTCTGCGGCGAAAGCTGCTGAAGCTTCGCAAAGAATGCGTCGCTTGCGGCGCTCGCCTCGAAGGGGTTCGCCCTGGCAACCTCGGAACTTTTCTCGCGCCACATTCGATCGGCTAATACAACGATGCTGCGCCGCAATAGATTGCGTAGGTCGTTCGTCTCCGGTCCGTACTCCGCCAAGAGATTGTCGAGCACGACAACATTACTCGTCATCTGCGTGACTTGAGTGCTCTGCGTGTCGTAGGAGCCCTTCGCCGAGCCGATCAGCAGCCCGAGCACAAGCGCGGCTATCGTCCCGATGAGGCCCGTGCCCAGCCTGACCACATCCTTGTCATCAGGGCTCAGGTGATGCCCAGGAAGGAACATACCGAGCAAGGCGCCGCCTGAGATGCATACAAACGTGATGCACGATAACGCGATTGCATTCATGATTCACCGGTCTCGCGAGGCAGCGGCCGTCTCTCTGTTGGTCGTCCAGTTTAACAACAGAGCGACGAGCCTGACAGGCCGTTCAAGCTCGTTCGCCTGAGCGCAGCCTCGGTCTCTGCCGCGTATCGTTGACGGGGTATCCTGACGCGTCGTGGCCCCTCATCAGTACACCCTGCGCCGAACAACGGACGCCCGCGGCGCGGCGACCGGACCGGCCGGACTACGGAAATCATCAGATGTTTCATGACGGCTTTCCCCTTGGGTGGTTATTCTGTGGGTTCCAGCAATCGCGGTACCGCGGCGTGTTGCGGCTTAGCGGTGTGTCGCCTTGGCCGCGGAGGCAACTGCGGGTCCCGTAGCGATCAATGTGCGTCGGTCGTGAATCAAGCTCTCCAGCCGGTGCGCTGCCACGGTCAATGTGGCATCATCCACCGCGCGCTCGTCTCCACCAGCGGATTTGGCACGCTCCGCCTTTAGAAGGCCGTCGATTTCTTCTTCGATATCCGAAAGCTCAGCCTCCGTATCGACTTTCCGAATCCGGCGCGCCAGGGCGTAGAGAGAGTCGAGCGGGCCTTCGGTTGCACGGTTGCCGATACCCAGGAATTTCCACGCCGCCGCAAGCATGGTAATCGCACCACCCAGTACCATCGGCGTCAAATAGATCCAGTTGCCGTATTCATCCATGAAGCTCTGCGTGGTGCTGTTGTAGACGGCTGCCGCGCCAGGGTGCAGCGGAAGGTAGGCATCCTGGTCGGTGCTGGGCGCCGTGATCTGCGCGAAAATCGGCTGCTCGCGCAGAAGATTCCTGCGGGCGCTCATGATCGCCTGCGTGAGGCTGGTTATAAGATCAGTGCCGAGCTTCTTTTGCGCAACCAGGTACAGCGAGGTCCTCAGGGTTGTCAGGTCATCATCCGGGACCGGCGGCGATCCCCGCAGCGTGCCCTTTGGGACGTCGAAGCTTTCAAAGGCGCGTTCATTCTCTGCAATTGCCCCCGCGGACTCGATTGCGATCAGTATCGGGACCTTTTTATGGTCGAGTTGAAAAAATCCGCGAACGAGCGAGAGGTATTTTTCGGCGAGCGGGATGGCGACAAGCAGGGCACTGACCTGTTTTGACTGAATGGCTTGCCGGACATCCGTCAAAGCAACGTTCTTGAATACAACTTTTGCGCTCGCAAGATCATATTCCTTGGTCAACACATCGACAATCTTGGCGTTCGCTGCTCCGCCGACCACACCGACCGTGCGTCCCTTCAAGCTGGCAATGCTATCGATGGACGATCCCGGCGGCGCGATGATCAGTACGACCATGTGGCTGACGACGACGACGGCTTGCGCCTGGGACAAGTCGCCGACATCGCCGCGAACCACAGCGAGATCTACCTTACCCGCGGAGAAAGCGGCAGCGGCCTCAAGCGCGGTGCCGCTGTCGACGACCTTGAGCCGGACCGGCGCGTTCGTTGAAACGAACTCGCTTGCCATCGCGGACATTGCCTTGGCGGCCTCGCCGTCGATCGAGCCCACCGCCACGGTCAGCGTTACCGGGCGAGTGTAGTACCGATACGCAAGGAGACCTGCGCCCGCCGCAAAGCCAGCGACGCCGATGAGCAGGAGAAAGCGAAGCCAGAGCGGCAATCTTATCGACATCATATCCGTCACTCCAGACGCGCCTCAGCGTCCTGAACATTTTCGTTCGTCACCTCAAAAAACTTATTCAACAAAATCGGCTAGTAGCGGACATCGGCATCTCCGAAGATGCGACGCTTTCGCCAGCGACAATCACCACTCCGGAGGCCGGACTGTCGGCCCGATGTCCTCAGAACCTGGCAGGCCCGGCGCCGGCGGTTGCGGCGCATTCGCGGGCGGAAGCAAGTTGCCCCAGTCCGTTCGCGCACGCATCTGGTCAACCGTTGCCGGGCTCACGAAGTTGCCGCCTTCCCGTATCTGCCACCCGCCGCCGAGGGCCCGAAACACCGCGGTGAGGCCGAGCGGAACGCTGGCCGTTGCGCTGGCCAGGCTGTTCTGCGCCTGAAAGAGATTCTGTTCCGCGGTCAGTACTGTGGTGAATGACGTCGCACCCTGCTCATATTGCTCAAGCGCGATTCTGAGGGCACCATTTGCCGCGTCAACGCTGCGACGCAGATACGCGGCTTGGTTCTGTGATTGCAGATATGCCGCAAGACCGTTGTCCACCTCCTGCTGGGCACTCAACACGGCGTTCTGATAGTCGATCAGCAACTGCTGAAGTTTGGCATCCTGCAAACGAATGTTGTTGGTGATTTGCCCGTAGTTCAGCAGATTCCATTGAAACGACGGGCCCGCAGCATACGCCACGCCCTTCCAACTGACGACTTGGCCAAGGGTATGGCCGTTGGCAGTACTGGCCGAACCGCCGAACGTGCCCGTGATGCTGATGGCCGGATAGAGCTGCGTCGTGGCAATTCCAATCTGCGCACTCTGCGCCAGCGCGGCGAGTTCAGCGGCGCGGACGTCCGGTCTGCGGCGCAACAAATCCGCAGGGATTCCAACAACGACTGTGCGAGGTGGCGATGGTATTCGCCCTACCGAGCGTGAAAGCATCATACCGAGGGACTGCGGCGGAACGCCAAGCAGGACGCAGAGCGCATTTTGCCCCTGCTGCAATTGTATCGTCAATTGGGGAATTGCCGCATGTGTCTGCTCGAGGACGTTTGTCGCCTGGAAGACGTCAAGCTCTGAAGTCCCGCCGCCCGTGAACTTTGCCTTTGCGATGCTAAGCGCCTGTTCCTGCCTGCGGACATTGGCCCGTGCAATTCCGATCAACTGCTCCGTTGTGCGGATACCGATATAAGTTGCGGTAACATCGGCGAGAAGCGACACCAGAACGCCGTCATAAGTCGCGATCGACGCCAGGTACACGCCATCGGCGGATTCAACACCGCGGCGAAACTTGCCCCAGAAGTCCAGCTCCCAAGCTGCCTGCGCAGCAAGAGCATCGGTCCAGAAATATGCAGGCGTCGCATTCGGACCGGCCAGCGGCGTCGCCGCGCTGGTTCGATTGTAGATGACCGAGCCCACGCCTTGCTGCACCTGCGGATAAGTTATGCCGATAGCTATTCCCAGCGCCGCACGTGCCTGCAGCACCCGAGTCCCTGCGCTCTCCAGCGTCAGGTTTTGGCCATACGCAATCTGGATCAGCTTGTTGAGGATCGGGTCATGAAAGCCCGTCCACCAGTGTACGTACTCAAGGGGGCCGGATTTAACCGAGCGATTGTCTGCGCCGCGAAACTTTTCGGCAAGCGGAGCGACAGGTGTTGTAAAATTCGGCCCAATCGTACATGCCGCAGTTGGCAGGAGAAGCACAGCCACAAGCAACCGATGAAATGACCAGCCAAGATCAGCGCCGACGTTATGCCGCCGCCCAAATGGTGCCCGATGCTGCGTCTCCAAGGCTTTCGCTCCCCACGCACGTTGACCTGACTGTATCCCTTCATTGTCGCACTGCACGTTACGATGGCGGCTTTTCCACAGTGGGCACGACGTACAACAGCCACTTCTTCATCCGGATCGCGACCTTCGAAATGACATGCGTGGCCTTGCCCTTCTGCGTGTAGATTACCGCCGATCCGCCTGACCCGAGGGACAGCTTGTGGGCGACGGCATCGTCGCTGAAATTGATCCGCACCGCATAAAGCCCGTCGGATCCGATCCGGGCCGCGTTCGGGATTGTGCCGCTGGTTGTGAACTGACCGCCTCCAGTGGCCGGAATCACGTAGTCCACTTTTCCAAGGAACAGACGGCCCGGGTAGGGATTGAGCACCATCTCCACCTCATCGCCCGGTTCGACATTCGAAAGCCAGTTCTGCGGAAACACCGCGGCGACCGCGGTATCTGACACGTTGACGAATGTTCCAGCAGGGGCAAGCGGAAGCGGCACCAGCATGGTTCCGACCTGCACCTGCCAATTCGTGACGTAGCCATCGCCAGGTGCCATCATCTTGCACTGCGAGAGGTTAAAGCGCGCGTCGTCCAGTTGAGCTTCGACAGCAGGAACATTGCTCTGGGCCGTCACCAACGCGGCGGCAGCCTGTTGAGCCGAAGCCTGCGCTTGCGCGAGGCCCGCTTCGGCCTGTTGAGCGGCGGCGTCCGCCTCCTGACGTTCTTGCGTCGCCTTGGCTACGTTAAGCTGACTAATGGCAGCTTTGTCCGCGCGCTGAATGTTGAGCGCAATCTGTTCCTGGGTCTTGGCCAGTTCGTCCGCAGCCTTCGCCTTCGCGAGAGTGGCCTGCGCATTCGGTATCGCTGCGTTTGCGGTCGTGAGCGCAGCCTCGGCCTGTTTTACGTTTGCCTTCGCTGCCGTTAATTGCGCCTCGACCTGGTTGACCGTGTACTGGTAGGGAGCCGGATCGACCTCCAGCAGCAGATCACCTTTTTTCAACGGTTGATTTGCCTGCGCGTAGATCGTCTTGACCTGCCCTTTGACGTAAGGGACGAGTTGCACCACGTATTGGCTGGTGACCATCTTGTCCGTAATCGGCGCCGACTGCGTCCAGACCACCACGACGCCGCCGATCATGAATACGCCAGCCACGATCATGCCTGCGATTATATAAGCCGTGGGCTTGATGCGCAGCACCTTGAACAGCACGAGAACGACGGCAACGTAGACAATGATCAGAAATGCGATCACGGGCGCGTCTCCTTGTCCGGAGCTTTGCGCAGTACCGCTAAAGGCGCTGCTGCGACCTCGGATTCAGCCGCGCGACCCGGCTGTCTCCCGTCCCCGACCGGGGATTTGGTGCCAAAGGGCGTCGTGAACGCCCATATGAACGCCACCGGCCACAGCAACCCGCCGGTCGCGATCCCGATCCAGCTCATGGCATTGATCGCGCCGGCCTGCGGATGATTCCATTTGTGTGCGAGCTGACCTGGAAGTTTGCCCAGATTGACGACAATGATGACGCCAACAAGGATCAGAACAGCAAACACGACAAACGCGAACGCATCCAACGCGCCGAATGAAGAATCCACCGCCAGCACTCCATGTAAAAGCTGTGTGGTTATATTTCGCGCACGTGCTCGCTGCTCAGTCTATTCTGTCCAAGATGTAGGGCAAGCATTGTGTGAGCTTGTCTCGCTCAGTCCCTCGCTTTTTCGAGTGCATGACGCATAAGCTTTTGATCATCACCAGACAGCTGCGTTGGTCCAAGCTTGAACGTCAGCTTGTCGATCTTCCCGGTGAACTGGAACGGCAGCTTGTAGCTGTCATCCACTCCGGTGCGGCTGTCGAGGCCGACGTCGAAGGACTCGTCGATCGCCATCAGGAACGCAATCGAGTGCGGGATCGACTGGCGGGAAACCTCCTTGCCGTCCACCGAGAGTACCCCGGTGCCACCCTTGCCAAAGCCCGGCCCGTCATATTTGAAATCGAACACGATGGTGTGCTTGCCCGGTTTCAGCGCCGAGCCCAACCAGTCCCGCGCGCCCACGCCGGCTTCCCAGCGGTAGCGTTTCAAATCCAGCATGTTGTAGACAAAGACCGGCTTGCCCTTCAGCAGATAGAGGCCATAGCCGCTGAATCGGCCGCCGAGGGTCACGATCATTCCTTCAGCGCCACCGTTTGAGACCGTTATATCGGCGGTGATCTTGTAGTCCTTGTTCATGATGCTGGGTGCGTTCTCGGCGGGGATGCCGGGATTTACGCCCTTGTAGGTAAATTCAGTTCGCCCGGCGGTCGCACTCGGACGCGGCGTGACGAGTCGCGGCAGGACCGAATTGTCCAACGGCAAGACCTGGTATTTTGCAGCCTCACTTATGAACACTGCTTGCAGCTCCTTCAGCTTGTCGGGATTCTTGGCTGCGAGGTCGTTGGATTGCGAGAAGTCCTCGGCGATATTGTAAAGCTCCCATTTGTAATTGTTGATGTCAGGCAGCTTTGCCGTTCCCAGAAGCCATGGCGGCGCAGGCGGCGTCGTGCATGCATACCAGCCATCGTGGTAGATGCCGCGATTTGCAAACATCTCGAAATACTGCGTATCGCGCTTTGACGGTGCGTTGGCGTTGGCCCGGTCAAACGTATAGGCCATGCTGATGCCCTCGATGGGCTTTTGCGTTATGCCATTCACCGTCGTCGGCGCCGGGATGCCCGCGGCCTCTAGGATGGTCGGTACGATGTCGATGATGTGATGGAATTGGCTGCGGAGACCGCCGACGTCCTTGATGTGGTCGGGCCACGAGATGGCCATGCCTTGCCGGGTGCCGCCGAAATGCGAGGCCACCTGCTTGGTCCACATGAAGGGCGTATCGAATGCCCATGACCACGCCACCGACATATGCGGGTACGTCTTGTCGGAGCCCCAATTCTCATAATGTAGCATCAGCTCGGCCTCAGGGAGTTTCAGAACGCCGTTGTAGGCCGTCATCTGGTTCGGGGTGCCCTCAAGCGTACCCTCGGCGCTAGTACCGTTGTCGCCGCTGATATAGATGATCAGCGTGTTGTCGAGCTTGCCCATGTCCTCGACCGCCTGGATGACGCGGCCGATTTCGTTGTCGGTATAGGCCGCGTAGCCGGCAAACACTTCGGCTTCGCGCGCATACAGCTTCTTTTGTATCAATGAGAGCGAGTCCCATTTCGGCAGGGTATCCGGCCAGGCCGTGAGCTGGGTGTTCGCCGGGATGACTCCAAGCCGCTTCTGGTTGGCGAAGATTTGATCGCGCAACTTCTCCCAACCCATGTCGAACTTACCCTTGAATTTGTCGATCCATTCCTTCTTTGGCTGATGTGGCGAATGGGTGCCGCCAGGCACGTAATAGACGAAGAACGGCTTGTCGGGCGCGGCCGCGTTCAGGCTGTTCATGTAGCCGATGGCCTCGTCCGCCATGTCGGTGATTAGGTTGTAGCCGGGCTTGCCAAGCCATGGAGAAATCTGAGTCGTGTTGCGGAAGAGATAAGGCGTCCACTGGTCGGTCTCGCCGCCCATGAATCCGTAAAAGTACTGGAACCCCATTCCGACTGGCCATTGATCGAAGGGGCCCGCGGCACTGTACAGGTAGCTCGGGGTGTTGTGGTTCTTGCCAAACCACGACGTGGCATATCCGTTGTCGCGAAGAATCGTTCCGATCGTCGCGCTCTCGGGGCCGATGACGGAATCATAGCCCGGATAGCCGGTGGACATCTCGCCGATCACGCCAAATCCGACCGAATGGTGGTTGCGGCCGGTGATCAGCGCTGCCCGCGTCGGCGAGCAAAGCGCCGTCGAGTGAAACTGGGTATAGCGCAGGCCCGCGTTGGCAATGCGATCCATGCTCGGCGTCGGAATGACGCCGCCGAACGTGCCGGACACGCCATAACCTTGGTCGTCTGTCATGATCAACAGCACGTTTGGCGCGCCTTTAGGCGGCACGACCGACGGTGGCCAGTATGGCTTGGAATCCGTGGCATCCTCCTTGATCACGCCACCGAATTTCGGAGGCTCGGGCGGAAGCTGCTTGCCGTCGAGTGTCATCGTGGCGCCGGGTGTGCCCGGCGTACCCGTAATTTGCTGGGCCGCTGCCGTCACTGCGAGGAGGCTCGGCAAAGTGATGAGCAGGCTCGCAAGACCGGTGGCCAACAGCCACCTCTGTTTCAATCGGAGCCTGTTTTGTTCATCGATCATGGGATTTGCCCTCTCGTTTGATGCAGCGGAATCCAACGTGACTTGCCGATGTGTCGACCGGCTCGGGATGGCGTGCCGCCGGCCGGTAGCGACGGCAATAGTTGGGCGCGCAGAGATGCGACCCGCCCTTGAGCACCTTGCGCGGGATCTTGATATTGGGCGTGCAGCGATCGTAGCTCTGATCTTCGCGCCCGCCGCGCGGGTTCTCCGGGATGCAGCAGGCTTTCAGCGCATCGGCCTTATGCTTCGCCACGTACCAATCGCTCGTCCACTCCCAGACATTGCCGATCAGGTCGTGGAGGCCATAGCCGTTCGGCGGAAACGCCGTCACCGGTGACGTGCGCTCATAGCCGCCGGTCGCCAGATTCTCGTGCGGAAACTCACCCTGCCAGGTGTTGGACATCTGGCGTCCGCCGGGCATGAGTTCGTCGCCCCAGGCGTACTCCGCGCCGTCGAGACCGCCGCGCGCCGCGAATTCCCACTCGGCCTCGGTGGGTAGCTCCTTGCCTGCCCACTTGGCATAAGCCTCGGCGTCCTTGAAAGCCACATGCACGACCGGATGCTCGTCCAGTTCGCGGATCGAGCTGCCGGGTCCGTAAGGCCGCCGCCAATTGGCGCCAAATTTGAACGTCCACCACTCGCCCCAATTCCGCAGATCAACGCGCCGCTTGGGCGGCGCAAATGCGAGGGAGCCCGCTTTGAGCATATGCGGCAGCGCGCCCGGATAGTCCTTGGGGTCCGGTGCTGTTTCGGCAAAAGTGACATAGCCCGTCGCTTCGACGAACTGCCGGAATTGCCGATTGGTCACCGGCGTACGGTCCATCCAGAATCCGTCTACCGTCACGCGATGGACAGGCATCTCCTCCGGATAGTGTCGATCCGAACCCATGCGGAACGTGCCGCCTGGGACGTAGAGCATGCCCAAATCGGTCGAACGCTCCAGCAGCTGTTCGCGGCTCGACGACGAGATCGCATCGGCGATTGTCATGACGCCTCCGTCTCAGTTCACCTTGACCACCAGTGGAAGTTTCCAGCTTCCGCTCAGGATCCTTCAGTCGCGGATCGAAAGTGAATCGGTCGATTGAATGCGGGGAAGCGCGCGCCTCTCCGTGTATTCATTCGTTTTAGTAACAGGGTGGATAAGGATAATAGCCGCAGGCCGGACGGGCGTAGCCATAAGGTGCAGGGTAGGCAGCCGCTCCATAAGCGGCGGCACCGGCGGCGCCGGCATACATGGCGCCGCGAAACGCCGAACGGCGAGCGACGCCGGCAAACGACATCGGCGTGAACGGCCGGCCGATGATATCAATAAAGAGTGCTGCCCCACCATCCGCGCCGGTGATGTCTCCCTCGAGGGTCTGAACGTTGAACGTCAGCTTGTCACCTTCGAGCTTCGGGTTTTTCAGCACAACGACGGCGTCCTTCACCGAACCGTCCTTGCCGAACACGGACAAGGTTGCGTTCGGCGGGTTCTTGGCGAAGCTGTCGTCGCCCGATCCCCATTCTGCGATCACATCAGCGGTGGGCTGGTGGCCTGCGGATCTTACCGGACGGTCGGCGAATATGATCGAACTGGGTGTTACGCCGGTCAAGGTGAGAGTGTCGCCCTGCAACGTCGCGCCGCGGGAGTTGAGCACGAACAGCGAGGGCACAATTTCAGGTTTGGCCGAAGCAGATGGCGTGCCGATCATTTTCATGGAAGGCGGAGCAGCCCCGTTTTGAGCAAGCGCTGTTTCGCCCCCGCACAGCGTTGCGGTCACGGCCAGCATTCCGAAGATCTGATTCAATATTGTGATACGCATGACATCATTCCCCGTCAAAAACCGTCGGAACGACTTGAAGCACTCGCGCTTGGTCGCACGAGGGAGCGCATATGCACGAGCTTGGGCGCGCATTTGCAAGAGAACGCGCAACGTAGCTGGATCAAACGCCTGACGGCGTATGTGGAATCGAAATTAGGCGCGGTGAAAAACGTTGCTATGAGGCGATATTAGATATTTCTTGAAACCTCCTCGCGAATGGAACGCTAGCACAACCAAATGATGAGGGCCAGCCATGATCATTATTTTGTGCCTCTATGTCGTTCGCGCTGTGGGCCCCTGCTCTCGAAATTCAAACTGGTGCGATGGGGCTGGCTGTCCGGGACAATCTCCCTGCTGGTTGGCGAGTTGATCCTCGCGACATTTCTTGCGCTTTTTAGTGCGATCAGCGGAAGTGTACATGCGTAAGCCACACCTGCGTTCGCGCCTAGTCCTACGCTAGTGCCTCTACAGGCCACGATCCGTTCGTCTTAGGTTCATTGCGGACTCGATTCCATTGATCCAGATCAACGTTTGGCCGACCCCTTTTGGGGGCCATCTACGGCCTAAGGGCTGGACACGGATATGATGGCGCAGCAGACATTCGTGATCGTGATCGATGACGATCCGGGCCTTCTGAAGAGCGTGGCGCGGCTGTTAACGCACCACGGCATCGAGAGCCGTACGTTCGCCTCGGCCGAGGCGTTGCTTGAGAGCGACTGCGTGCAGACGGCAACTTGCTTGCTGCTTGACATTCACCTCGGGGGAATTTCGGGAATTGAGCTGCAGCGTCGGCTTACGGCATCGGGATCGAAGTGGCCCGTCATCTTCATGACCGCGAACGACGACGAGGCCACGCGCAGTGAGGCGATGGACGCCGGGTGCATCGCCTATTTGCGCAAGCCGTTCGCTCAGCATGTCTTGCTGGATGCCATTTCGAAAGCTGTGGCTTAGCCGGCGCAGCCAAAACAAGAACGCGCGGGGTCGTCACGTCCGTTTGGGTAAAAGGCACCGATCAGACGTTCCTGAGAGAAATCTGAGTCCGTCCCGGTGGTTAGACCGGGACGGTGAGTGAGTTATAATGAAAGTGGTTGCGGGGAGGCGCAACCACCGATACCGACATTCGGTCCAAGTTGCGATCTGACTGAGGGATGCCCTGCGTCCCGAACGCAGTGAACAATTTCTAAGTCGTTGATTTTTCTTGATCTGGATGGCCTTTTCGACCCGTTTTGTTCACGTTCGTTTCGTCCAATTCATTGCGATTTCGTTGCGGCGGCAGCCAGGGAGAACGGCGCTCGGCGTCATTGGGATCTTGGACTGGCGGCCGAGCAGCCGAGGCCTGCGAGGGTAAGCGCATTAGACTATGCCATGATCTGTCGGGGATTCGAGTCACTAGACCGCCACGTTGCTAAACCACCGTCGTGGAGGCGCTGTTCTCGTACCGGGAGCAGCTTAACTCCCGACCCCTGGTGTTTGGATAAGAGGGACATTGGCCGGGTCTCGAATGCTGCCCGCTTCCGCAGGCTCGAACTTTCGCGCTACAGAGCCGTCGTTTCGCATTGAGACCTTCCGTTTGCTCCACGCTCACTTAATTGCTTCGACAAGTCCACGGTCGATCGGCAGCGAGGCGAAGGGCATGTAGAAGAAGGGCGCAGCCTGAACATTGCATGACAATGCCTGTTTGGTGCACCTCGCGAAATGTGATCAGGTGCCCTGCTTCCCTGCGGAAACATCCCAAAGCTCACTGCCCTGAACCGATCGCGGGAGGAGCAACAGCACGAGAATCGCGGCCAGGATCGGCACGGCCGCCGCCAAGACGATGGATTTCGGAGACCAGCCAAGCGAGAACAGCAGACCAACGAAAGCAGGCCCGACGATCGAACCGATCCGCCCCGCTGCCGCAGAGAAGCCGACGCCGTTGGTTCGCAATGGCGCGGGATAGATTGAGACGGCCAGCGCCGACTGGCCGACCGAACAGGCGATAAGCCCGGCGCCGGCACCTAGAATCAGCGCCCAGACCCACGACGTCGTCGCCCAAAGCGCGATTCCAGTCACGCATAGCCCAGCCGTCGACGCGGCAATCCTCATCACGCTGGTGACGGCGAAGCGGCCCACCAGCGGCACGACAATCAAATTGGCGAAGAGGCCGCCGGCGCTGAAGAAGCCGACCGCGAACTGGCCGTCCGCGGCCGGAAAGCCGAACCCGATCAGCAGCGGGGGCAGCCAGAAGATGAGTGCATAGGCGTCGGCGAAGATGAGAAATGAAAAGACCCAGAGACCTGCGGTTCGACCGCCGAGCGAACCGGCAAATATGTTTGAGATGAGCTTCAGATTTCCCGCCATACGCTTGTCGCCCGCCGCCGTTGCCGCAGCATCGGCTTCATCTGACGCAGGCAGCCAGCGCAACAGTACAAGTGACAGCAACAATGGAAGCGCGCCTCCGAAGTAGAACAGTGACTCCCAGCCATACTTTCTGGTCAGAAGGCCGCCAAGCGCACCGCCTAGGGCCCCACCCGCAGCAAGTCCCGTTCCGACCACGATCGTGGCGGCAGCTCGCAGCGTGACGGGTGCCTGCAAGACCGCGATCGCCACGGCCGAGGGAAGTGCAGCGCCAAGTCCTATGGCCGTGACAAGGCGGAGGATGGACAGGACAATAATCGAACTCGCAAAGGGTGTTGCCAAGGTGAGCACCCCGAATCCAATCACGCTGAAAATCAACACACGTCGGGCCCGCCATCGGGCCACCAGATAGCCGGAAGCCAGATATCCTAACACGGCTCCGATGCTTGTCATGATAAATGGCAGTGTCAAGGACGCTGTCGACACGCCGAAGTGAGCCGCGATTGCCGGACCGGCGACTCCGATGGAGCCCGTATCAAGGCCATCGAGCAATATCGCTAGGAAACACAACAGCAAGGTTTTGAGAAAGGACGGCTGAAGACTTTCGGAAACAGCCGGAGAGGCGCTTGCGACGCTTGCCGCATCGCCCCTTCCAATCACATCCATCTTGTTCGTCAAGCTCATCCCCCGATGACTACGTTGTCTCGCGCATTCGTTTGTTAAAAGATTTCGTTCGGGGCTTGTCGAGACCCAGGAATGGGACCGTGCATTCCGAATCCGGGACAGGCGGCTCTCAGCGGGATGGAGGACGCAACGGGCAGCTCGCATAGCCGCGGGAGTTCCCAACCTCTTGTCCGTTGATCGCCAGCCGAAGCAATAAGCGACACGTTGCAAGCCGCGTTCCCAGGATGATTGCGGATCAGGTCTCGTCGGCCGCGGGCTGTTCGCCACGACTCGGTTAGGCTGCCGGCATCCTGTCCTGCAAATGACGAGCCAATCCGGCCACAAACAGGCGGCCGGCAAGCGTTAATGACCGCCGCGAAGGGTAAAGAGCATAAACGGTAACAGAAGGCGGCGCCCAATCGGGCAGCGGAAGCACCAGACGTCCTTCCACGAGGTCGGCTTCGCACATCGTTAGCGGCAACCGTGCCAAGCCGGCGCCGCTCAACGCCGCCTGCCTGATCACGTTGAGGTTGTTCGCGCTGAACTTCAGATTGACGTTCAATTCGGTCGTGTTTGCGTTTCGGTTGACGAGCGTCCAGCGTGCCAGATGGCCGTCTGCCGCCCAGCCAATTCCGTTCCGGTCCTGAAGCTCCGATGGATCGTTGATCATTCCGAGTGGCTTCATGAAGCCAGGCGAGGCAACGAGCCGGTAGCTTGCGGCGGCAAGCTTTTGCCGGACCAGCTCGGAGTCGGCCATGGTGTCCCCGCGCGCCGGGTGAATCATCAGGTCATAGTCGCCGATCGCGGTATCGAAAGCACCGACCGCGCTATCCAGGGTGATGCGAACGTCGGTATGCACGATCGAGAATCCGATCGCGAATTCGGAAACCAGACTTTCGGCCAGCACGGCCGGGCAAGAGATGCGGAGCTTGCCTGACGGGTGATTTGAAAAGCTCTCCGCCAGCGCCTTAATGGCATCTAACTCCTCCTTGATCCGCTCACTCCGTTCATAGATCGAAATTCCGACTTCGGTTGCGGAGAAATTTCTCGGCCCCCGGTAAAGCAGGTGCACGCCAAGCTGGCTCTCGAGATCGCCGATACGACGGCTTAGGCTGGACTTCGGAATGCCGGTCTTACGGCTTGCAGCAGAAAGGCTGCCGGCCCTGACCGTCTCCACGAAAAGCGTAAGGTCGTCAACGATCCCCATTTCGATCACCTCGGCCGCCATGGCGTCTGGTCAGCGTGCCTTGCCGGCGGCGGCCTTGACCATATTCCCAGCCGAAGGCAGGCGCCAGCAGTCCTATTGTCGAGCAAGGGGAAGCGAAGGCTCATTTCACCAAGGGACACCCACCGGCTTCCAAAGGACGAAATGCCCGTTCCGAAGGGATGGTCGAGAGATGCTTGTAATAGTCGTACGGATATCTCGATTCTTCTGGACGCTTCACCTCGAACAAGTGCATCGGATGTATCACGCGACCGTCGTCGCGAATTCTGATATCGCCGAACAACTTATCCCGTCCATTCACTTTCTTCATTTCCGGCACCACAGCGTTCGAATCGTCGCTTTGCGTGGCGGCAACCGCGTCGAGAAACGTCAACGTCGACGAATAGACGCCGGCTTGGTTTCCACTCGGCATTTTTCCGTTCATGCCGGCGCGCGCAGCGAACCGCTTCGCGAAGGCTCGCGTGTCATCGTCTGCGTCCCAGTAGAACGCCTCGACCAATTGCAGACCTTGCGCGACCTTAAGACCCATTCCGTGAACATCGTTGATGAAGAGGAGGAAGGCGACCATAGACTGACCGCCCTGCTGAATACCGAACTCAGACGCCTGCTTGATCGTGTTGATCGTATCGCCGCCGGCACTTGCCAACCCGATTACCTTCGCCTTGGAATTCTGGGCTTGCAAAAGGAAGGACGCGAAGTCCGACGTGCCGATGGGGTGCTTGCTGGAGCCATACACTTTGCCTCCGTGCTTTTCGATATAGTTCGTCGCTTCTGACTCGAGGCCTTGGCCGAGCGCGAAGTTCACGGTGATGAAATACCAGTCCCTGCCTCCACGCTCCATCATTGCCGCCGAGGTCGCATGCGCAGTGGCCCAGACGTCATTGACCCATTGGATGGTGTTGGGAGAGCACTCCTTGCCGGTAAGCTCGGATGTGGCTGTCGACGCAGCGAGAAAAGTCGCCCTTGTACCGCGCAGCAGCGAGTTCACCGCCAGTCCGACCGCCGAATTTGGCACATCGACCACTGCATCGACCCGGTCGACATCAAGCCATCTTCGTACGATCGCTGACGCCACATCGGCTTTATTCTGATGGTCTGCAAAGATCACCTCGACCTTTATACCTTTATGAGCACTCTCGAAGTCCTCCGCTGCCATCCTGGCAGCCTCGACCGACCCCGAACCATTTGTGTCCTGATAAAGTCCCGACATGTCGGTGAGCACGCCGATCCGGACGACCTTGTCCGACAATTCGGCGTTCGCCATCTGCGGCGCGGCGAATGCGGCCATGATGAGCAAAGTAAGCACGCGCATTCTCATCTCGTTACCCTTCGGTTCAGCAATAGCGGGACTGGCTTTCTTCGGACTTAGATCTGCTTATTCGGAATGTGGAGAAGTAGTCCGTCGAGGTCTGACGTCATCTGGATCTGGCACGACAACCGGCTCGTCTGGCGGCGTTCGGCCGCGACTTCGGTGAGCAGCGCTTCCTCTTGCTCTAAGACTGATGGCAGTCGATCGAGCCATTCATCATCGACGTAAACGTGACACGTCGCACACATGGCGTTTCCGCCGCATTCAGCCAGAATGCCCGGTATCGCGTTCTGGGTAGCCGCTTCCATTGCGCTCTCTCCCTCGCGTGCCTGTACAAATTCCGAGCTCCCGGACGGCTGAACGAACTTTATGGAAGGCATGCGTCAATCCATTGCTTTGAGGGTAACGGGAAGGCTGTCTAGGCCGCGCAGCGTGTTATTGTAGCGGCGCCGAACCGCTCCCGAGATTTCGATTGATTTCACTTTTCTCGCCAAAGCCGACAGCATGACTTCTCCCTCGAGCTGTACGAGGAATTGGCCGCTGCACATGTGTACTCCCGAACCGAAGCCGACGTGCCCGCTCGTTTGCCGACAAATGTCGTACTCATTCGGACGGTCCCATTTGCGTCGATCGCGGTTAGCGGCGCCCAGGAACATCAGCACCTTTTCGCCCGCTGGAACTTCGAAGCCGTCTATCTCGACCTTGCGCGTGGTCGTTCGGAAGAAGGTTTGCACTGGCGATTCGAAGCGGATTGCCTCCTGAAACGCCTTGCGCGCCAGTGTGGGATCTCCCTTCAACCGGCTCCACTGGTCCGGAAAGCGCGCCAGGCAATACAACGCTGCTCCTAACGCATTGACGGTTGTGTCGAGGCCCGCGCTTAACAGTGACCGCACCAACAATGGGGCTTCCAAATCGCTGATCTCGCCAAGTTCAACGCGAGAATAAATGGACGCGCCCAAGCCTCCCGGCATGAGGTTCTTCCGTTGACACTGCTCTTGAACATAAGCCTGATGAGGCATTGACCGCTCCAGCGACTGATGGCGAAGCTCATTCGGGGGGCCAAAAGCATTGAATACGACCCCGGCATACGGAAGAAGATGCTCCCGCCCCTCTTTTTTCAGCCCAACCGCATCAGGAAATACTGAGAGTGGGAACGCCTCGGCAATATCGGAAACAGCATCGACATTGCCCTTTGAGACCACCTCCTCCGCCTTCAGTTCAGCGATACTTGTGAAGTGCTCCCGCAGGTCTCTCACGAGAGCCGGCGACAGTATTCGATCGAAGACGGCGCGGATTCTGGTATGTTCCGGAGGATCTGCTTCAAGGATAAGGCTAGGCGGCCGCCACGGCGCTTCCTTTGCAAAATCGCTCAGTCCGGCACCGCGGCTCGAGCAAAAGCTGACGTGGTCATGTAGAATGGCTCGAACCTCCCGATGACGGGCAACCGCGTAGACGTTCCATTTTGAAAGCCGGACGACCGGTCCGGTTTCGCGTAGAAGATCGTGCGTGTGATATGGATCGTCGAAGACCTCCATTGAAAACGGATCGATGTCGAGTTCTGGAATTCGACGAGTTGTCGTCATCGCTGCAGCCCTTCTCCTCGCCACGAAACATAGCCCCTCGTGGCCCTCACAGGTTGCGCACCATCCCTTGAGAGGCCAGGTGCCGCGCTCGCTTTGGGTTCTTACTCCTTCATGCTGAAGTCGCGTCCGCGAGCTGACAATGACCATTTCCGGAAAATCGCGAACCGGTCGGCAATAGCAGCAGCGCGAGGCGTAGACGACAATTCAGGAGACGTTCACGAGGAGCGAACACCGCAGTGCCGCGAGCGATATCCTAAAGCGTCGCCGGTCGATGGACCTATCACCGAGACGGCAGCGGGGCAGTCGTCACGATGATCGAATCCGACTGTCGATGACGACCAAGTCGCCGAAAGAGGCGCTATTTTCCGAGGGCGGCGGTTACGTCGATCTCTATGGTCATGAACGGCCACGCGAGCTGACTGACGACTAAGAAGGTCGAGGCGGGAATTGGAGCGCTCCCGAAGGCATCCGCTCTGCATTTTAGCGCATCCCGAAAGAACCTTACGTCAGTGGTGTAAGTAACGGTCCGCACCACGTCATTCATTGTGGCGCCTTGAGCCTGCAGGGCCTTCTTGATCTTCGAGTATGCGTATGTGCATTGCGCCATGAAGTCGTCGCGAAATAGAATCTCGCCGTCTCCTTCGCGCTCTGCCCCCGTCCCGGAAAGAAAGATGAACTTGTTCGCGTTTGTGACAGTCACGACCTCCGAGAACTTCCCCTTGGTCCATTCACTGTAGTTGAAGCTCTCCTTCTTGTAATCCGCTTGGACCTGAGCGGACGCCTCCGCGCAACTTAACAGGGCGAGCATCATCAGCGACGCCATGAGACGGACGAGCATCCTCTTCTCCTTTCGTTACACTTCCTAAAGGCCCCGAGTTACGACAACGGGGGCCGACGAAATAAGAGAGGTGGAGTGAGGTCTGCACAACAGCCATTTGTGGAAAATCGCTAACCACTTACCCGCGCCGGTGAGATCGCGCCTACTCGATCCACGGAATCCCCCGGTTCTTCGGATTTTCCGTCATGTTTCCTTTGCGCCAAGTGCTACTAGAAGATCCAGCGCGATCGTTCTGGCTGATTCAGCATCGACTTCGCTTAGCTAAATTGAACCGCAACGCCGCCGAGCGCACCGAAATCTGCGTGAAAGCTGTCACCTTGCTGGGCGAACACCACCCGGGTAAATGAGCCAGTAAGGACGATATGACCGGCCTCCATGGTAATGCCCTGGGCACCAAGCTTGTTTGCCAACCACGAGACGCCGAGGGCCGGGTGGCCAAGCACACCGGCCGCGAGCCCCGTTTCTTCGATCTCGGCGTTGCGATAGAGGATGCAGCCGGTCCAGCGCAGATCGACTTCGCTGGGTCGGAGGGGTCGTCCGCCAAGCACAAGGCCTGCCGCCGCCCCATTGTCGGAGATAGTATCGTAAATCTTTCGCGGATCCTTTACGCGAGCATCAACGATCTCGATCGCGGGACAGACATAATCGCAAGCATCCAGGGCTTCGAATATCCCGACGCCGGGGCCCTTGAGAGGCTTGCCCAACACGAAAGCGAGTTCGACTTCAACTCGTGGGACACAGTATTTTTCGCGAGGCGTCTTTCCGCCGTCCGCGATCATCATGTGCTGATAGAGATAGCCGTAATCAGGCTCGTCGATCTGGGAGGACCTCTGCATCGCTTTCGAGGTCAAGCCAACCTTATAGCCGATCAGCTTTGCGCCCGCTTCGAGGCGACGCCTGTTGACCTCGGCCGAAATCGCATACGCGTCATCAAAGCCGATCGACGGCCACTCAGTCGAGAGCTGCCCCGCCTGCTCACGAACGCCCTCGGCCTCCATGAGAACGTCTGCGGCTTGGTGGCGCTGTTGGTCCGTTAGCATATGTGCACTTTCCTGCAGCTCTGAAGATGCGCGCGCGGCTGACACGCGCACGAGATTGGTCCAACGGCCTCATAGGCCGCCTGAATCGCGCTCATGCTTCCGCGACGCAATCAATTTCAAGAAGAAAATCGGGCCGTGGTAGCCTGGCTTCGACGGTGGTGCGCGCAGGCCAGCCAGAGGGATCGGTTCCGAAGAACTCCTGATAGATCTCATTCATTTGATCGAAGTCGGCTCTGCGATCGAGATAGATGTTCACCTTGCCGATCTTGTCGATTGAGCTGCCGGCATATTCGAGCGTCGCCTTGACGTGCTTGAGAGCAAGCCGCATTTGAGCTGCGAAATCACCCTTCGGAATCTGCACGTTATCGTCGTAACCCGGAAAGCCCGAGACAAAGATCAGATTTCCAATTTTCACCGCGTTCGAATGCGGAGACTTCGACCGTGGTAGGTTGGGATTGTTGAAGATCGTTCGTGTCATCAGGCATCCTTCTCATAGTTGGCGGTCGAACCATGTACGTTTGAATCAATTGCGGCCTCGCCGGGCGAGCCGTCGGTGCAAGCCTTGCGGAAGGCTTCTGGCGTCGTCCCGCGTCGTTGTTTGAAGAAGCGAGCGAAGTGGGAGGCGTGCGAATAACCAAGAAGGAACGAGATCTCCTTCACGGGCTTTGTCGTGTACAACAACAGGCGCGTTGCCTGCTCCAAGACGGCAGCTTGCAAGACGTCGCGAGCCGGAATGCCGGAAATGTGCTGGCAAGCGAGATTGAGCGTATATGGAGTGGCCGAGAGGCGTTGTGCGAAGAGTTCGACAGTGAGAGGATTGGTTCTCTGGTCGTCGGCGAAGCCAATTGCATTCAGTGTTAGGCCGATCAACTCACGATAGCGTTTGAATAGATCGAGTTCGAATGTGGATGCTTGCGGCATCTTGTTCTGAGACGGGGACATCAATGTCCCGCCGAGTTCGAGGAGTAGGTTTCCGAAGAGATATCGCAATGCGTCGCGACGATAGGGGTTGCGCGAGGTTGCCTTCTCGGAGATCAACTCGAGTAACTTTCGGACCGTCGTAACCTCCTGGTCGCCTTCCAAGGCGACGACCCGTTCTTCGGCCAAGCGCAGGAGAACTGTATTCGTCGCTCCCTCGACGGAAGGCAAACCCACGACGAAGTCTGGTGAAACGCTGATGACAAATCCAACCGCCGCAGATGAATAGTCAAATTGGTGCACAACGTTGGCCGGCGTATAAACGCAGTTTGGCGCCTCGACCCGCCGCGAAACACCATCGTGTTCAAATGTGCAATGTCCACTGAGAAGAATGGAAAGCTGGTCAAAGTCCAAATGCCGGTGCAGCGCAATGTGCCATTTGTTCGGAGCGTTCCGAACGAACAGTTCTTCGATATGGAAGAAGCCGAAGATGGAGCCCGACCAGTTTTCCCCATAAAGGAAATAGGCAGGAACGTTAAGCACCTGCGTCGGCTGGTCATGATTAGGCACCTCGATAGGTTCCTTATCGCGCTTCATGCTCGTCTCCTTACTAGCTGACGGTGCCTACTAAGTTGGCACCGGCATTCCAACCCTCCACGTCGTGGGGATCAGCCGATCCGGATTTATTGACCAAGCCTTCCAGGCCGCCTGAACTTTGGCGAGATCTTCCTCGATATTCTTTACCAGGAACTCGCCACGAAATTCCAGACAGCCCTTCTCGTCATACCACTCCAAGGCGTCAACCTCCCCTGGCTGGCGGTAGCGCTCGATGACGAGCCCGATGCACCCCTCAGGCCGTTGCGGCGAATGGCGGACGTGCGACGGCAGGAGATACATCTCTCCTTCCCGCACAACTACCTCGCTGCGCTCGCCCGACGCGGGGTCGATCAGCTTGAGCGTGGCGTCACCGCGCAGTTGAATGAACAGTTCTTCGCCTGGATCGTCATGGTAGTCCGGTCGGTAATTCGGCCCACCAACCATCATAACGAGGGTCGTCTCCCAAGAGCCCTTCCAAATTTGACGATTACCGATCGGGGGCTTGAGCGTTGCCTTGTTCTTTTCGATCCAATCGTCGAGATTGATTGGTGGATTCTCCAACGCGTGTTTCATAGGTTTCTCCAGGTTCTTGGTTAGCGCGTACGGGCTGCGCTTTGATCGACCCCAGCCGGCGGCAGAAAGGGCACGACGCGATATTCGCGGTTGAGATAAAGCAGCGCGTCGCGGGCTTGGTTGAGTGCTATCGCCACCACCCGTCCAAAGAAGATGGTATGTGTGCCGTAATCCTGCGTTTCGGAGATCTCGCAGTCGATCGCTCCGAGAGCGTCTCGCAGCGCGGGAGCGCCGGTGGCGACCCGATCCCAAGGGTAAACGGCGAATCGATCAGCCATACCGATGTCACGACGTCCGGCAAACGTTGCGGAAAGGTCTTCCTGTTCCGCGCTCAGGACGTTCACGCACAGGACACCGTTTTGACGAAAGACAGCGTTCATCTGACTCTTGCGATTGAGGCAGACCAGGATCGTCGGCGGTTCGTCCGTGACCGAACAAACGGCCGTGCAGGTAAAGCCACACTGGCCGGCGGCGCCATCGGTTGTGATCACCGAAACGGCGACGCCGAACCGGGACATCACGTCCCGAAAGGCAACGCGGTCGACGGACATCAGCGGCTCCTTGCGAGATAATCGAGCACAGAGACGTCGTCGCCGTTGTGATATGCGGAATCGCGCCAGCCGTTCTCATCGTAGTCGGCGAGGCATGAAGTCGCCAAAGCCTCCATTTCTCCCATGGTACCCGACACCTTGGCGTGGATGAGCGCCTGAAGTCGGATAGCCTCATGGTTGCCGGCATAGTTGCGCTCGTAGAGTTCGTGACGCGCACCGAACTCGGATCCGACGGCATCCCAGAGCGCCTTCATGATTTTGATGCGCTCGACGTGATCGATGCCGTTCGAACCGCGTGCATAGCGCGCGAGGTACTTTTCGATCTCCGGCACCTTCAAATCCCTGGCACTCGAAGGGAGGTAAATCAGGCCGGACGCTACGATCTGCTGAATGATAGACCGGATAGCGGGATAGGCTTCCGTGGCGAAGATCCGGAAAGAAGTGCAGGCGCGAATATTCGGCAGGAAGCCATCGTTGACCCAGCGATCTGGCGCGGCAGCCATCGCGTCAGTCAGCGACCAGAACAGGTTTCGCCAACCCACGATCTCGCCGAGTTGCACCTGAACGCCACGAAACTCATCGGTGCCGCAGGCACGGAGGGCCTTCTGGAGCAGGCCGATAATGAAGTCGAGCTTCACGGCCAGACGGGTGCAACTCTGAAAGGTGAAGCCGTTGAGGAAGCCCGACTTCGGATAGAAGGTACGCAACATGTTGATGTCGCGGTGAACGAAGACGTTCTCCCAGGGGACTAACACGTTGTCGAAAATGAACATCGCGTCGTTTTCGTCGAATCGACTGGTCAACGGGTAATCGAACGGCGAGCCGGTCGCTGCGGCCGCAAGTTCATAGGAATTTCGGCAGATCAGCTTGATCCCGGGGCTGTTCATGTCGACCATGAACATCACCGCCATACTGTCATCCGTGATTTCTGCAGCCATATTTTGGCCGAGAAAATTGTAGTGGGTCAGCGCCGACGAGGTTGCGACGACTTTCGCACCCGAGACGAATATGCCTGCGTCCGTCTCCTTTTCGATGCGGACGTAGATATCCTTAACGTCGTCTGCGGCCTTGTTCCGGTCGATCGGCGGGTTGACGAGCGTGTGATTGATAAATGGCACCGTTTCCTGCGCATGCTTGTACCAGCCACGCGCATTGTCGGCGAACTTGCCGTAGAAGTCTGCGTTCGCCCCCAGGGTGTTCGTGAAGCTTGCCTTGTAGTCGGGCGTTCGTCCCATCCAGCCATATGTCAGGCGCGCCCAGGCTGCGATTGCATCGCGCTGCGCGATCAGATCTTCGCGCGACCGCGCGTAGCGGAAAAACCGATGTGTAAAGCCGCCGCTTCCCGTGTCGGTCTCGGTCGTCAACACCTGCTTGAGGGACTTGTCGTGCAGCGCATCATATAGCTTGGCGATTGAGACCGCCGCGTTGCGAAACGCTGGATGAGTTGTAACGTCCTTGACACGCTCGCCATAGATCCACACCTCGCGGCCGTCCCGTAGAGACTGAAGATATTCGGCGCCCGTGAAAGGCCGGTTTCCACCGCGATTCATACGCTGCTCCTGGCTAAGGGGTAATTTGAATGCTTTGCATTCGAATGGTCCCCAACACTTCCGCGCATTGGCTCCGAAGACAACAGCCACTTTGGCAAAAGGAATTGCCGCGTAGCTGACTTCTTGACGAGGAGCGGGAGCAAGGTTGCCCTGATGCCTCACCGGTCAATCGGCCCAACCAGCACGTGCTCGAAGCCCTAACGGGCAAGCCGACCCGCTCACGTGGGTGGCTAGAGATCATCCATGGGCATGAACAGCTCGCTCGAATTCGACGAAGGCCGACATAAGACGCGGATCGCCCAGGGGCGCTAACTGCGTCATGAAGAGAGCAGCCAGCTTGGCCTTGGGATCGATCCAGAAGTGGGTGTTCGCCCTTGATGAATGCTTACCGACGATGGGGCGGAGGACCGCTCCGATCGTCAAGGCATATTGGGATCGCGATAGACTTCTTTCCCGCCAACTACGGTCAATAATGCCTTCATCTTGGGAATGGCGTCGAGCGGCACGGTCAAGAAGTCGTCGGTCAGTACCGCGAAGTCGGCGAGTTTGCCTGGCTCGATCGAGCCGCGACGATTCTCCTCTCCGATCAACACGGCAAAGTTAATCGTGACCAATCGCAGCAGTTGTGCTCGCGAGGTAACCTTCTGGTCGGCCCCGTAAACACCGTCGGACATCGTATCGCGGCTCGCAAAATGGTAGAGTTCCCAAAATGGGTTGAACGGAACGACCGGCGAGTCGGTGCCGCCGGCGACCAGCAATCCGGCGTCGAGATAGCTCTTGAGCGGCGTCGCTTCGCTGGCGATATCCCAACCCCAATATCCTTTCAAGACTGGCGCGGCGAGATAAAGGTGATCCTGCGCTGACACCATCAGTTTCAGGTTCTGCATGCGTTTGACGAGATCGGGCCGCGCGATGAAGGCATGTTCGATGGCCCATCGCTTCCCGGTCAACGGTTTGTCATTGTGGGCGATCTCGTAGGCGGTGAGAACCTCGTCCACGGCCGCATCCCCTACGGCATGCGTCGCGGCGCGCCAACCCAGGCGATTGATCTCGCGCACGACAGAATTGTAGGCCTCGGGAGGTGAAAGGGTAAGACCCGAATAGGTTCCGCCCTTCCCGAATGGCTCTTGATATGCGCGCGTGAGGTGAGCCCCCTCGAAACCACCGTCCACCACGAGCTTGATGCCGCCTACGCGGACGAAATCACTGCCTTCGTCCTGCGTCACACCCCATTGGGCGACCGCATCGTCGACCTGCTGCGGGGTTCTGAACCCGAACCCCGGCATATAGACGGTATAGCGCACGGTGAGCGCGTGCTCGGCGTCGGCCTGCCGCATCAGCTTCAGCGCCTCCACCAGGTTGCCCCGGTAGGCACCCGGAATTCGAACCGCCGTGAGGCCGAAAGGATTGATCGCTCTCTGCGTCGCGAGGATGTCCTCCATCGCGAGCGGCTTTGGAGCGGGTAGCGGCACAAGCGCCTTGGCCGCGTCAAACAACTCTCCGGTCAGTTCACCATTTGCGTCACGACTGATCTGTCCCCCGGCCGGCACCGGCGTCTGGCTAGTGATATTGAACTGCGCCAGCGCTCGCCCATTGAGGATGTAGGAATGACCGCCTCGCACTAGCACCACAGGATTGTTCGGCGCCGCCTCGTCCAACTGTCGCGCCGTTGGCAGGCGCTGTTCTCTCAACTGCGCTTCGTGCCAATCTCCGTTCGAAACGAGCAGCGCGCCCGGCGCGGCCCCCGCGGCGGCGTTGGCTACCGCCAACATGAGTTCGGCGAGACTACGGGTATGAGACAGATCAATACCGGTACCGCCGCCTTCATTGTGGAAATGCGCGTCGGCAAGGCCAGGGCTAACGAAATGTCCCTTCAAGTCGAACACACGGGTGCCGGTGGACGCGAGCTTCCTGATCTCCTCGTTGCTGCCAACGGCGAGAAAGCGATCGCCTGATAACGCGAACGCCTCCACCACGGTGTTCTTCACATCAGCGGTGTAGACTTTGCCATTAACATAAATGGTATCGGCTATCGCCGGCTGGGCCTCTGCAGCGGACCATGTTGAGCTTCCAAGCAGACCCACAATGATCCACGTGTACGCCAGCCGCTTCACAAACTTCATCGCAACCTCTCCTTCTCAGTTCATGGCCCACGAAGAGGCGGCCAGCAACGCAGCCTCGAAGAAGCTTGCGCACTGTCCGCCATGGAAGCATCCGAAAACTGTGCCGCGGGGCATGCGGCCAGAATTGACCTTCGGGAGGTAAATGAAGCTAGAACTTCATCGTGACGCCGCTGTACAGACTTGATTCGGTACAGGTATTGTTGCTCACACCCGGTGAGAGGTTGCAAAGCCGACTGACGTTGTGATCCAGTCCGTATTTGTTTTGCCAATAGCGATAGGCGACCCACACGTCGACGTAATGCGAATACTTTGGCCCCCACATCGCTTTCGATGCATCGAAGGTCAGACGGATCGGCTCGGAATTTAGCTGAACCGCTGTCATCGAGTTGGCAGGGCTAGCTAGTGGCAAAGGGTTGTAAGGAAGTGGACTATTCTCCGACCCCATCGTCCCAGTCCAAGCCGCTCGGCCGCTGATAGAAAAGTAGCGGACGCTCTCGGGCAAGAAATCGAGATTCATGTAGTAGTTGGTTTCGATTGCCCAAGTCGGCTGATATTGTCTGTTGCCGTCGGTAAGGCAGCCGACGCCTGGTGTATTGGGAGCGAACCCTCCGCCACACTGCAGGAAGCCCATGTGGGAGCTGTAGACCCAGGTCGCCAGAGGGGCAATATTTACGTAGCCCTTGTAGGGAAGATCGAACTGGAACTGCAAGCCCGCCGAGACGGCCTGCCCTGCGGACGCCCGATAATAGTTCGCGGCCGCCGCATCAAGGCCGATCTCGAACGAGATGTTGCGCAGCGGCCCGACAGTGAAAGTCTTGGCCCCGAAGATTTCGTTCCAGCCAAATGTCGAGCGAAGCTGGCCCACGCCAGAAATAGCACCTGCGCAATTTGCAGGAGTGGTAACACGCGTGCCAGGATTGAAGATACTGCCGGCGTTGGTGCAAGGGCTGGCTGGATCGTTTTGATCGGCCTTGTACATTGATAGGTTCAGGAAATTCGTGCCGTATCGCCAGGCGTCGAAATGCGTGAACGAATAGACCTGCACCGCGGTGTTGCTGTTGAGCGAACCGTTCGGATTTACAGAGTACACACCCGGGTCTGCTGCTTTTGGTATATACGAAAAGGTGACACGGTCATCGATCACCAGGAAGAATGGCAGATCGGGCGGCGCTGGCTGGGCCTTGACCGGCAGATCTCCCGCCAGACCTGCCGCGCTACCAAAGGAAACCAAGGGCAGTACTGTTAGCATTATCTGAATTTGACGCTTCATTTTCCCCCGCCAATGTTCTGCCTAGCCAGCCGAACAGCGCTGTACCCAGGCCATTCTCCAAAATCCAACGGTTGGCAGCATAAGCGTCGAGCGGGTAAGCAAAAGCACCGCAGTTGGCACGATCGCGTTCCAAGAATGGGACGATCATTCTATTTCGCGCGTTTCATGGACGACGTTCGGGTAACGGCGCAGACGAGCGGGACAGCCTTTCAGCCGCAAGCCGAACGACGAGAGAAATCAAGATTGAGTGGCCGGATTGGCGAGTTCAAGCATCGGCTCGGCGCCCACATTTGCGACGTGGATCACCCAACTTCGCGGCGACTGAAATGAACTCGTTGATCTACCAACGTGCAAGATCAGGGCCGAGCTGAACACGATCAAAGCTCTGTCCCAGGAACGCTCCAGACGTACAACTTGTAAGCTCAAGCAATGCAACATCCTTCAACAGCCCGCTTTAAGCGACTTGGGCAAGCGGCGCGCGCGACAGACTTTCCTCGGTCGCGCGACTCAACCGGCTAAAGAGTATCAGGCGACCCAGCCAAAGGCCTGAATGCGCCTATCAAAGTGGAGCACCGCACGGTTGTGTGTGTACGCGGGCCAATACGGCAAATCGGTCCCGTTTGGTTCGCCGCTCTTCGCAAATGCCGCAATCGCACCTCTAAATCGTCGGCTCAGCTCTTCCACCTCTCGCCAATCTGCTCCCTTGAGCATCGGAACGTTCCGCCACACGTCGATATTTCCGAAAAGAAACGGAAGATCGATACAGTGGCAGGCGCCTAGTCCTGGGACTGGCGACTGCCAATCGAAACGATAGGAAAACACATTCCGGCCAGCCTTCGCTTGGGCAGTTGCGACAGCCAGGCTCGCGTCCGTGAAGATCGTGTCTGTGTAGAGATCTCCCACTATCGTCCGAGGAATCGCGGGAACGCGCGCTGATCGGATCTTCATGATCGCATCCGCTGCGCCGCTTCCTATTTGTAACTTGAATATGTCATTCACTTCGTTTTCAGACAGGTCGTTCAAGGTCGGATTGGATAGCGAAAACGCAGCGTATTCTTCGCGTGTTACACCAATCATGATGTCGCACCACTGTGCGCTACCGTTTTGAATGGATGCGACAGGATCTCTCGGGATAAGGCTGCCATCCAGAACGGGCATGAACGGCGGGCTGATGTCCCCCGGTATCGCCGGAGGTCTGTTTTGCAACCCACGTAGTAATCCAAGAATTTGGTCAACGGGCATCGTCCGCAGTCTGTTGGCATCTTGGTCGGCCAATCCAAGAACGTCTAGAAGTGTCTTGGCCAGCGGCCTCACCGTTTCGACTGTGCGCAGCTCTACGCCGACAGGCGCGCTCATGATGATCGCTCGGCTGAAGAGGTCGCGCCCAAGATCAGTCCCGAGAAACGCAGCGATGCTGAAGGCGCCAGCCGACTGCCCAATAAGTGTGATGCGCGCGGGATCGCCTCCAAAGCAACTGATCGCCTCCCTGATCCAACGCAGAGCTGCAACTTGATCGTGGAGGCCCAGATTCAATTCGCCGAAATCAGGTCCAGGCCAAAAGCCGAGAAGACCAAGGCGAGAGGTAATGTTCACGACTACAAGACCATTCTCCCCTGCGAGAACGCTTCCATTATAGCAAGGGAGCGACCCGCCGCCGGTCATGAAGGCGCCTCCGTGGAGGAAGACCAAGACCGGCGCATTGTCGCCGGCCCGGTGCGTCGTCCATATATCGAGATGGAGACAGTCTTCACTTTGCTCCACCTCGTAGGTACCCATAACGCTGTCCAGGCGCGAGGGTAACTGTGGGGGAACGGGGCCAGGTACGGTCGCGTCGCGAGTATCTCGCCATCGGAGAGCCGATCCCGCCAACTCGAAACGCCGCGGCCCGATCGGAGCCTCTGCGTATGGCACTCGATGAAACGCGGTAACACCGTCCACCGTGATGCCCCGCAGGCAGCCGAAAGGTGTTTCCAACTCGATATGATCCACGCTGCGCTCAACTCCAACCATTTCTCGTCTCCAACAATTCAACGCCGAAGCTAGCCCCGGATCAGACGCATACAACCATCAGAACGGCTTTCGACTCTCTGCACCTCCTGCGTGTCTCGGGTGCCACGTCTGCGTCGCCCGGCATTGCCAACTTTGCTTCCGGCGCCGAAGGTCGCTTGCGGCCTACTCAACAGCGTTTCGATATTGCTCGTCCAGTTCCGCGACTGGAATGCCCCGTTCCGTAATTGAGACGTATCGATCGGCTAACCTCATCTATATTCCAATTTACTTTGCCCTAAATGAATTGGTCGGAGACTTGGTCTTTCCCCACGAGTGCTCGGCCACGTGTTGGATATCTTTGTGGTATCCGCGCCATTATGCCACTCATCCACTGAACCAACCGGGGCATCGTATTGTCCCCCAGGATCAGGAAAAAACGCATGTATGGGTACTGGAAATTACGGGAAAAGTGGGCGGAGCAACGGCAAAACACCGGTTGGCGCGCGGCAAGCAAGTACGCGCTGTCCGCAATCGCGAGAGGGACACCGCGGCGACCACGACCATGCCCGACACCGCCCGGCCGGTTCTCGACATGGTGACGCTGTTGAGACACCTCTTTGAATCCGCATAGATGGGCGCCAGAACGTCCGCGACGGCGCCCGCCGCGAAGCCAGCGACGATCTTGGTCTGCTGGGCGTCCTGGGACGACGCACAGGCCAACGCGAACGAGATTGCAATCGGGCGGCGATCACAGGTGACGCCCTCCATCGACGACGATGCGCGTGCCGGTGCTGGCCTTGAGATGGGTGATGCAGGCAACGATGGCGGCGGCCACGTCATCCGGTTCGATGACGCGCTTGAGCGGCGTCGCCTTGGCGCCCGCCTCGAGAGCGCTGCGATCGCGACCCGGAACGAAGTCGGTTGCAACGGCGCCGGGCGAAACCGCCAGTAGCCTTATTTCCGGGCCGAGCACGCGTGCCAAAGAGGCGGTCATGTTGTCCAGGGCGGCCTTCGATGCGCAGTAGGCGACGTTACTGCCGGACGCGGTGAAGCCCGAGATGGACGAGACGTTGATGACGACGGCGTCACCCGATGCGCGTAGCAAGGGGCGGAGCGCCCGGACAGCGGAGTACGGACCGCACACGTTCGCGATCAGGATGTCCTCGAACAGCTGGTCCGTCAGCGTGTCGAGATCGCCATGCGGTATCGCACGGGTGAAGCCTGCGGAATTGACCAGGATGTCGAGTTTTCCATAGCGGATTCCGAGTTCATCCGCCAAGGCTGCGAACGAGGTCTCGTCCTTCAGTTCCAGGCGCGCTACCGCGTGGTCGGCCGGCGGGAGTGTTTCCAGTAGCTTTCGCGCCCGCTCTTCGCTGCTGTGGTAGCCGATCACGACGTTGGCGCCGAGCATGGCGATTTCACGCACGGCGGCGGCGCCGATACCGTTGCTGCCGCCCGTGATCACGGCGACCCGGTCGCGCAGCGGTTTGGCGTCGTTCATCGATGGTTCCACCCTGAATTTGTGACAACGCCGCAAGGCGCTTGTCACGCGCTGATCCGGGGGGAGGCTAACACGCTGCCACCGGTCGCCCAGTCACATGAATAGGGGACACTATCCAAGCCGAAGCGCCGATTGCCTGCACCCCGAATTTGCCTTTAAGTGGCAGGCGCGCGGACAGAGAGCCGCTGGCCGAGGTTCCGGGATGAAGGCTTACAAGGTGGACCATCCGACCGGCGTCTACGACATGACGCCGGCGCTGATTGGACTGATCGATCTCGCAGGCGCGGAAACGTTTCCCGGCACGTTGTTCAAGATGGCTCATGCGATGACCGGCTGCGGCCACCTTACGGCGTTCGCATTCGACCGCGATGCTGATCCACTTGTGCTGATCGCAGAGAACGCCGGGCAACGACCGGTGGCCAGAGACGTTGCGAACCATTACCGCAGCACCTACTGGCGTCACGACCTGGCCAATCAGGTGATGGCCGGTACGCCAACATCGGGGAGCGCGACCTGGTGCATCCGCACGCGCGCCTCCGAGATTAAGCATTCCGACTATCGCAGCGCCTGCTACACGTCGGTCGGACTGGGCGACCGCATCTGCATCGCCGGCGCGCCGGCGAACCGGACCATCCGCATCAATCTGTACCGTTCCGGTGGGAACGCGTTTTCGGATTCCGACGAGGCCTTGATCGCGCGTGGCGCCGACATGCTCTTGGCGTTGATCGGGCGCCATGCCCGCGATGCCCGAGCGGCCCAGCGCGGCCCCGCCCAAGACGTTCGCGCGCGATTGCTGCGGGTTGCGCCCGTGTTGTCCACGCGGGAAGCCGACGTCTGTGCCGGCATCATGGAGGGGTTGACCTCGGAAGGCATTGCGCTGCGGCTCGACATCGGCATCAACACGGTGCTGACCTATCGCAAGCGCGCCTATGCCCGCCTCGGCATCTCGTCGCAGAACGAATTGCTCCGCCTTGTCATGGATTAAACCTGCGCGCAGGGAAGCCTCAGACCGCAGGTGTCACCCTCCCCGTGCATTCACCAAAGCCGATCGTGGCGAAGCCGTCGCGATTGCACTATCCCATCATCGAACTTCGTCGCCGTCCGCCAGGAACGATCGGGGCTCGCCGCCGAGATCAAACGGCTTGGTGGCCGCACGCGGTGATCTCGAGCGGGCTGCCGAGACTACCCAGCGTCGTTCCGGAGACGGTGCCGGATCCAAGCAGATCGCCGGTCTCTAGATTGCATCTGTTGCTCGTCTGGTGCGTGACGAACTGGGCAGGCCTCCAATACAGGCCGCGAGTGCAGGCGGGGCTGACCGTCAGAGCCGCGGTCATGCCTGCCGCACGTAGAGCGCAACGCACGTCGATGTCGATCGCGCCGGACTGCTTATCGGCCTGGGCGTGCAGATGCGGCAAAGGACGCGGGTCTTGTTCGTCACGCGGGAATGCAGTCACGCGGAACGGAAGCAGCACTTCCGCCGTGACGATCCACGGCGAGACATTCGGTCGTTGAGAACGCAGAAGCCGAAGATGTGCTGCCACGCCTCATCGATGGAGACCGCAATCCGCACAGCTAGTAGAAGTTCCGCATCAGCCATCGCGACCAAGTGCGGCGACAGTCCCTCGCGGGCGGCGACGTTCTGCGTATACTGTAGCCGGAAAATCTGCAGCCGAACTTCAGACCTTGTCCGGTCCCAACACCATGAACCATTCAGGCTCGATCCGCCTAAGGCGACCGCCCCAGGCCGCGAGGCCAGTGAAATTGGCGGCGCATGTGCTTACATCGAGGATCATGTCGCCGATCGCGATGCCACCTGGCGGAGCTTCGGCCGGGTCGGTGCGCCGGAACACGCCGAACGGCAGGTTCTGTATTGGAAGGCGCTGCCGGAATTGGCGGACTCCATCAAACTGCGGCGTGAGCCGTCGTGGGTTGCGTTGAATTGACAGAACGGCACCGCCGTCCGGAAGAGAGGCCATGTCACACGCCGATGGGACGGGGATCGCGGACAGGGCGGCTTATGCTCGTGCCATTGGCAGCGCCACGCGCCAGGCAACGAGCAAGGTTCCTCGAACATGAACACACCGCAATACATGTCTGGATTCGGCAACAGCTTCGAAACAGAGGCGCTCCCCGGCGCGCTGCCGGTCGGGCGGAATTCGCCGCAGCGGGCCACCTACGGACTATATGCCGAACAGTTGAGTGGCTCGGCGTTCACGGCACCGCGCGGCACCAACGAACGATCGTGGCTTTACCGTATCCGCCCCAGCGTCAAGCACACCAGCCGCTTCACGCCGGTCGAGCCGGGCTTCCTCCGCACCGCTCCCAACACGGGACAATCGAAGCTGCCGATCGGGCAATACCGCTGGCAGCCGGTCGCCATCCCCGCCGACGAACTGACCTTCGTCAGCGGACTGCGAACGGTGACGACTGCCGGCGATGCCGAAGCACAAGGCGGCATGGCCGCCCATCTGTCCTTCATCACCCACTCGATGAAGGACGAGTATTTCTGCGACTGCGACGGAGAACTGCTCGTCGTGGCGCAGCATGGCGCGTTGCGCTTCTGTACGGAGTTCGGCATCATTGAAATCGCACCCGGCGAGATCTGCGTGATCCGGCGCGGAATCATCTTCCGCGTGGAGCTTATGGACGGGCCCGCTCGCGCCTATGTATGTGAAAACTACGCAGGGTCGTTCACCCTTCCGGAAAGGGGGCCGATCGGCGCGAACTGCCTGGCCAATTCCCGCGATTTCCTTACGCCGGTCGCAGCCTATGATGACGTTGATTCATCGAGCGTCGTGACCTTCAAATGGTGCGGCGAACTGTTCGCGACCAAGATCGGGCATTCGCCGCTTGACGTCGTCGCCTGGCACGGCAACTACGCGCCCTACAAGTACGACCTACGGCACTTCTCGCCGGTCGGCGCAATCGCCTTCGACCACCCGGACCCATCAATCTACACCGTCCTGACCTCGCCGTCGGAAAGTGCGGGCACCGCCAATATCGACTTCGTCATCTTCCCGGAGCGCTGGGCGGTCGCCGAGAACACGTTTCGGCCGCCTTGGTATCACCGCAACATTATGTCCGAATTCATGGGCCTTGTTTACGGCGTATACGACGCGAAGCCCGAGGGCTTCGTGCCAGGCGGCATGAGCCTCCACAACATGATGCTTCCGCATGGACCGGACGCCGTCGCCTTCGAGAAGGCGAGCACCGTCGAACTGAAACCGCACAAGATCGCCAATACACTCGCCTTCATGTTCGAGTCGCGCTTTCCGCAAAAGCTGACGCAATATGCGGCCGACTTGGCGGAAAGAGACGACGACTACGCCGAGTGCTGGACCGACCTTGCAAAGAAATTCGATCCTACATCGGCTCCGGTCAGGTGATGCCGGCGGGGTCCCTCGCTCAAGCCTCGCTACGCGGTCGAAGGGTCACGCTATGTCCTCGCCGCCTGCGCCGTCGTGAGCCAGGAAATGTTCGGCATGGTCGTGGATACGCCGCAGAAAGCCTTTTAGCTCAATCCGCGCACGTCCAAACCAGGCGCGGGATTTTCAATGATTAATGGACCGGACGCCCGCAAACTCTGTGAGCGTATTCCTGACCACCAAGAGGCATCCTCAACGCCGATCTCCATCCCGGAGCGCTTGCGGTCGCAAAATCCACTGCGGATCCAGCCGGCCGCTATTCGCGCACCGACGCAGTGCGGCTGGTAATCAACCGCGAGAAGCAGGCGGTGATCCGCGTAGCGGCAGTGGCGGCAAACCCGACTGTCGCTATGGCGCGGCCAAAGCTTTGCGATCCAGAGGCGCCGCGCTCGCCGCTCCGCCGCTTGCGAAGTCCGCAAGCGACTTGCGTCTCCGTTAGCTCGAGCGAATAGGTGACGAACTGACGTCTTCCCGCAGCGGGCCAAACGATTTCTCAAGCTCTGCCAAGACCGCACCAATCCCATCTAGCGTCGACACAGCCGCGACATATCGATCAGGCCGCACAAGCAGCACCCGACCGGTGAGCGGTCTCAAAAACGCTTCCGCCTCCGGCGAGGCCGGTCTAGCGTGGTGCACACCACTAACTTTCACACGCTGCATTTGATTGAAGCAAATAGACAAAAACCGCGGGCTCAACACTCGCGAATCGGCAAGCAAGAGCAAATCGTTGGGGGGTACAGCGATCCCTACCACCAGGAACCAACCGTCCGAAATCGCATCAATTGACTTCGTGCTACCACCATCCAGGAAAAGCGAAACACGCGGACATGTCCGTCCAACAACGAGTTCCTGCCGCCTGGACCGCACCATGAAGCCGGCCTTAATCCATGGTCGAGGCATATAGCGCATCTCGGCAAAGAAACGCTGGATCGCGGGGATAAGGTTCAATGTCTGGAAGAAGGCGTCCCTCGCCGCAGCAATAATGCGGTTGCGAATGTTTGCCATTCTTCCGATCATCACCGAATATCGAATAATCGCCTCAACCTGCGGCCTCCTTTCTGTCTCGTAGGTCTCAAGGATCGTGGGGTTGAGCCTCCCTTGCAGTACCGCCGCAATCTTCCAGCAAATGTTGTTGGCATCGCGAGCGCCCGTGTTCATGGCCTGCGCGCCGAACGGCGGCATGACGTGCGCTGCGTCGCCGAGCAAGAAGACCCGTTTCGATCCCATTCGCTCGGCGATGCGCTCCGAAAATCCATAGACCACCGACCGGATGATTTTGAGGGGTGTTCCTTTGTACGGAGTATGTCTGTCCACGAGATCACGGACGCTGTCCGCCGTGGCAATCTTGTGATGATCTTCGCCTGGGTTGAGCATGAACTCCAGTCTTCGCCCGCCATATGGCGCAGGCACGCTGTTGAACGGCCGCTCAGGATTGCAAAAAAAACGCGAGAAGGGGGACCGGTCGGGGAACTCGGCGAGGTCGACCACTAAATGGGGTTGATCAATGCGATTTCCGGCGAAAGAAATATTGACAGCCGAGCGGATGAAACTTCGCGCGCCATCACAGGCGAGTACAAATCGTCCAGTCACTAGATGCTCTCGCCCGGCACGAACGACCTTCAACCTGACGCCATTCTCATCCTGATCTAGGCCTGCGACAGTAGACCGGTACTGCAGATCGAGGCAGGGATAGCGCCGTGCGCCATGCAGCAGCTTCTTCTCGAAGACTGGCTGCATCAATCCCGCGCGGTTGCCAAATCCATTCGACGTCAAGAAGGGGTTGACCTTCACCACCGGCTTGCCCCGCATAGAATAAAAGAAAATTCCAAAAGGCGGCGAGAGGTGCTCTTCCATGTCGTCGAGCAAATCCAGGCTATCAAGAAGACGGAGATACTCGTCGTCGATCACGAGTGCTTTGGGCAAGTCCGACGTCAGTTCATTCCGCTCCAGCAAGATTGTGGAAATCCCGAGCGAGCCGAGAATGTTAGCGACCGTCAGGCCGATCGGACCCGCACCAACGACCAAGACATCGGCATCTTTGGTTCCTCGCCCGTCGGGTCCCGAAATCGGCTTGATGAGTTCGCGGATCTGATCAAGCGACAGATGATTATCCATTAACGCCCGCCTTTCTAATTTGGCAGTAAGTTTCGACCGGCGACCGCCTCAGAGCCAAACTACTAGTGGACTTGATTCGCGTCTGTCCCATGCACAGGTGACGAACAGAAGTTTGAGATCAGCAAAATACGGTCCGTTCCGAGAATTCTGCATCATCATCATCATGCCGCCGCCACTGCTTTTCCAGCGTAACCAACTAGATGCAGCCGACGAATCAAACCCAGGTAGCCATCCCCTCAGAGAGGGGCGTGTCATGCTTCGGATCGGCGCGGCCGAACACGTGATCGGGGCGCGGCGGCGAGAAAGGTAGAAAGCATCATCACATCCCTGTCCGCTTCCTAGTGACGGGCCGGGCCGGAAGGGCGTTTATGCGAATACAGCTGGTCCTGCCTGTTGCGAAGCCCTGCTACGGCTCTGAGCTTCTAAACGGCGATCTGTCACGCTGCGGCCGACCGAACGCGGATTTGTCGGATCCGACTTCGAGGGCGATGCCAGCCACTCAGCGGCAGACGACGGCTTGACCTGAAGTATGCGCAGAACACCCGGACAGTTCGCTCTTCCACATGTTCGCGGAGCGCTCCCGGGGCGGCCCGATCGGCCGAAGTGACAGCCACCTTGAGCGAAGACCGCCACGCCCGTCCATCGCGCCGACGCGACGCCAATGATGCTTCATGGCTATGCAGTCGAGTTACCATTTGAGTGAGGCTGCGGTATCTCGCCGCTCGCGTAAGGTCGACTCGCGCGCGATGGCGAGGGCGATTAAGGCAAACAATGCCATCGCGGCGGCGACGACGACCAATGCGGGGCGAAGACCGCCGACCGACGCGGCCAGCGGCGCAACGAGCAGTGGGCTCAAGAACTGACCGAAATACAGACCGAAGTATACCTGGCCGGTTGCCTTGCCCATGTGCCAGGGTTTTGCGGCGGCCATCGTCCAGGCCATGACATTAGGAACCAGCATCCCGGCACCAAGTCCATGTACTGCGAGGACGACGAAACTCTCGGCATAGCTGGTGATGCGCGACAGCCACCAAATCCCCACTGCCAGCAGCGCAAAGACCAAGACGTTGATCGATTGCGTATTGAACCGCCTCCGTAAGACGGGCCACAGCAACGTTCCCGCGGTAGCCGAAAGAATTCCGAAAGCGGCCCCCATTCCGATGGCTTGTGTCGACGTTATACCCAGATCTGCGAGCAGAAACGGGTACTGGACCGGCGGTAAGTAGACGGCGATCATACCAACCAGCATGACTGTAATCTGGGGAAGCAGCGCGGACTTTGGCGGCCGTGTAGCTGCGAACCCCAGCGTATCGGTGCGCGGCGCGTATTGTGGGGGGGGCAGTCGCAGTTGGAAGGGAATCAGGAGCAGCGCGAGACCATAGAGCGCGAACGGCAGCCGCCAGTTCATTTCGCCGAGAGCACCACTGATAAAAAAGAGAACTGTGCCGGCAACGCCGATAAAGCGCATTTGCAGATTAAGATAACGTTCGCGCTCCTGTCCTCTGAAGTGAGTACCGATGATGGACGTGCAGCACGTCATCACGATGGCTTCAGCGGCACCGAAAATGAACCGAGAGACGACGATTTCAGTTATACCATCGAGCCAGAGCGGAGCGACGCCGGAGACGGCGTATAGCGCTGTGCCCCACACCAACAATTTGCGGCTCCCCCAACGGTCAATGACTGTGCCGATGAGGGGTGAAGCGATCGCCGTGACGAATGCAGGCGCCATCAGCGCCAACGCCACCAACAATTCGACGTGTTTGACCGAGGCGTAGGCCGCCTGGAACTTGACCAGGATAGGGACCACCAGGATGGATGCCAAGATGGTCATGCAGCTGCCGAACAGCAGAACTATGCCGACGCCGTTCACGCGTTCAATTGTCTTCATGTCGCCCCTCACCCTCACTGCACTTCTTGACTTGACATCGATCCCGCCGATGCTCGCGCGCTGTGGGAACAAGCCGGACCGCAGATATGTTTCCAGGCAGCCGGACCCGCCGCGCGAGCGAAGGTGTCGACCTGCGGCGAACGCCTCTCTTCTGGAAGGTCGACCTTTGCGACAAAGGACAAATCGCCTGTATCGTAGACTTCGCGGCCGTTGAGCATCGTCTTCAGCACCCGGATTTTGGGAAGCGCATCGTTGTCACAGGTCAGCGGGTTGCGATCGACGACCGCAATGTCGGCCTTATAGCCTGCGCGCAATGCGCCGATCCCGCTCCAATTCATCAGCGTCGCGCCCGAGCTGGTCCAGGCTTTCAGAGCCTGGAGCCGCGACACCGCCATGCCAGGCTGAAGGTTCCGATGGCCTGAACCTGCAAACTCGTGCGTCTCAGCGAAAGCGATATGCTCGAAAGGCCTTGCCGGCCCCCAATCACTGCCGAGCGTTACGTTCGCTCCTGAGTCCATCATCCGACCCAGTGGGATGAGGTCGCTCAAGCAGTCTCTTCCAATTCGCTCAGCGAAGAGGTCGCCCTTCCCCCAAGTGAAACTCATGCTTGTCGACAGATGGAAGCCAAGCTCCGCATAGCGCCGAATCGTCTCCGGCCTGATGAGGATGTTGTGCTGCATGATCCACCCTTTGGATGGAATGTCGTAAGAACTCAGGAAGGGCTGGAGCGATTCCAGAAACTCGCGATGGTCCTGGTATGCTCCTTGAACCATGTTCAGCCGTAGATCGTTCTTCAGGCAGAACTCGATCGCCTCGCGCTCGATGTTCTGAGGCACGAAGGTGTGTCCCCGCGTTGCACGACCGTAGGGATCTCGAATCGTTTGGTCCGCGCGAAGAAACCCTGGCCAGCACGGACCTCCGCGCGAAAGCGTAAGACCGTTGATGCGAAAGAGATCGTCCTCCACAGACCTCGAGCGAAGCGCTAAAGCAAAGTTGGAGCGACAGTCCTCTTCCGACAACCCCAGCCCATAATCGAAGCCGTACTGCGCTGCTTCAAGCGAGCTCATGACGCGCAGCGTGCTTTCACCGGCTTCGCGCATAAGCCGATACGCGTCGATGTGCTCCGGGGCCATGACGTGCCCCTCATAGGCTGCTGTCACACCACGGCTGTTGGCAATGAGCTGTCCCAGCCGCGCACCACGGTTCCAATCATCAGCAGTCGGCATGGGAAAGTTGACCGTCAGGGACAGCCAGAAGGGATCAGGATTGTAGTAGCTGGTGACGCTGCCGCGAAAAATGCCGCTGGGCTCTCCGTCCGGCTCTTTTTCGATCCAGACATCGCTCACGCGGGACGGTAGTGAAGCGGTTATCCCTAAACGGCGCATCGCCACGGTATTCATGGCACAGACATTGGGAATGCGCGGACCCCACGCGGCAATCATGACCGGATGGCTCGGCGCGATCGCGTCGAGTAGCGTACGGTTCGGCAGGCAACCCTCGGCGAGGTCGCGCCAGCTCCTCCTGGTGAAGTAATGAGGCTCGCCGACCGGGGTGGTAATAATCCATTCGCCTGCTGGCACTGTCCGTGCACGTTCTCGGATACGTTGGGCAATGTCGTCATGATTCTTGGCGTCGAGAATATCGACACACATGCCAAGGACGGCTGCAAAGTGAATGAAATGAGGATGTGTGTCGATAATACCGGGCATGGCGGTCGAGCCGCGCAAGTCCAAACGCCCCGCCCCTTTGCCCGCGACTGTGAGCATCGAGCCCAAATCTCCGGTCGCGAGAATGGTGTCACCATCGATCACCATGGCTTCGGCCATGGGCGATGCCGCATCTAGCGTAAGGATTTCACCTCCATGAATTACGGTTCGCATCGGCCTCTCTCAAGGTTCAAGGTTAAGTGACCACTGGTCACTTTCTAAGGGTTGCCGTTTTGACAGTGGCTGTCAAGTATCGCAGAAACGGTTTTCACAGCGGGACCGACGATGAAAATCCGAAAGAAGACGCCGGACGCCCACCACCACGGCAATTTGCGCGAGGCCGTGTTAGCAGCCGCGATGTCGCTCCTGCGGCAACGGCAGACTCCGTCGTTCAATCTCCGCGAGATCGCGAAGATGACGGGCGTGGGGCACTCGGCCGTGTACCGGCATTTCGCCAGCAAGGATGCCCTGCTCGCCGATATCGCGGCCCGCGGTTTTGCCGAACTCGCCCAAATTCAGGGTCGGGAAATGGACCTAGCCGGCGATGACCCTTGGGAACGGCTCATTGCGGCGGGGCTTGTCTATGTGAATTTCGCCCGAACCAACAGGGCGGCTTACATTGTCATGTTCGACCCCACTATGCGGGAGCGTTGGACCGAGCTCGAGAATGTCAGAACGGCATTGGACACATCATTCGGCCAGTTCGCAAAGACAATCGTAGCCTGTCAAACAGCCGGCCTGTTGCCGGCGGCGCCTCTCGAAATCATGACCAGCATACTTTGGTCTGCAGGGCACGGCCTCGCACAACTACTCGGATCTGGTCATCTCGACTGGCTTCAGTCTTCCGCAATAGGCGAAGACCAGTTTGTATCGATAGCTATCCATGTATTTTGCGAGGCCTTGCGCGCTCCGGCTTCAAGACCGTGGCTGGAACTACGACCTGGTCTAGCCGCCGCGACCCGGAGCCCGAGATCCAAGAATTCCTCCTGACCAAGCTCGCCTCACCAAGAGACCCAAAGTGGTCTATAGCAGAGCGCGCCGCGCGACAGCCTGCAGGCGTCCGCAAGGTCGGCGATCGAGGCGCTCATATAGCGAAGGAGGTCGCCCCCCCAAGCGCCTGCTGAACTCTCTTCTCCCATGCTCGCCTGATTACCTGCATCAAATAGCGCGACTGTGTGTGGGAGAGCGGCCACCGCCGTCCACCACGAGAACAGCGCCCGTGACAAAGGAAGCCTCGTCCGACGCTAAGAACAGACAGCAGGCAGCAATCTCGGCAGGCGCGGCCATACGCCCCAGCGCGATCCGCCGTTCGACAGACCGGAATTCGGCATCGGCCGTCGTGTCATTCTGCTCCGCCAGCAATTGCATCTCGTAGGCGCTCATCGGCGTCCGCACCCAGCCCGGCGCTACCGCATTGGCGCGGATGGAATCGGCGCCATGCGCGTAAGCCAGCGAGCGCGTATAGGCGACCACAGCCGCCTTGCTCGCCGCGTAACTCGTGCTATCTGGACTCGCATTGAAGGCTGCGACGGACGCGATGTTGATGATCGCCCCTCCCTGCTGCTTCAAAAGCGGCAAGGCGGCGCGACACACCCGCATAGTTCCGGTCAGGTTGACCTCGAGCGTCTTCGCCCAGACATCATCTAATACGTCCAGCGGCTGGTCCGGAATAATGAGACCCGCGGCATTGACCACGATGTCGAGCCGTTGGCCGCAGCTTTCGATGGCCCGCACGATATCGGCGCTCTCGGTAACGTCGCCCGGGACCGGCTCTCCACCCGCCTCGGCAGCGGCCGCGTCAAGTTCGGCATCACCGAGGCCGAACAACACGACGCGTGCACCGTTCTGCGCAAACATCAGCGCGGTCGCGCGACCGACGCCGGTCGCCGCTCCTGTGATCAATGCGGTTTTTCCCGCGAGCCGCGCCGTCATCCAAGGCCCCATTGCCGCTCCACCGCAAAACCGGTCTCGGGCAGCGTGCTGCCGCCATCGACGACGATGGTCTGCCCGGTCATGTATCCCGCTTCGACGGAAGCCAGATAGAGCATCGCGTAACCGATATCGTCGGCACTCCCCATCCGACCGACCGGGACGAAACGCTCGAGTTTCGCTCGCGTCTCCGGCGCACTCATCGTGCCGCGGCCGGGCTTGGCAATGAACCCTGCCTCGACGCCGTTGACGGTGATGCCGTCGCGCGCCAGTTCGAACGCCGCGCCGCGGATGAAGGCGTTGACGCCGGCTTTCGCCGCCGAGTAATGCGCGCCACCACCCATCGCAACACGCGCGGACACCGAGGACGTCACGAGAATGCGCCCAAAGCGATTGGCGCGCATGTGCGAGATCGCGGCCTGCGCCAGCCAGAAACTGGCATTGAGGTTCAGCGCCAGCGCTTCCTCCAGCTTGGCTTCGTTCAGTTCCTCCAGCGACGACCACGGACAGCCGCCAGCATTGTGAACGACGATGTCGAGACGGCCATATCGTCCCGCGACGCGGTCGACCATGGCGTGCAGGCTGGCACGGTCAAGGGCATCGAACGGCACGCAATGCACCGTCAATCCATTGATCGCTAGCTCCGCGGCGAGGGCTTCCGCAACTTCCCGCGTGCGGTTGGCGATCACGACGGTGGCGCCGGCCTCCGCCAGGCGCGTGACAATGGCCGCGCCAATGCCTCTGCCTCCGCCGGTCACGATGGCGATCCTGCCTGAGAGGTCGAAGGGACGCGGCATGGTCAGATCACTCCGGAGTTGCGCAGGAGATCGATGAAACGGACGAAGACCGCGGTGTGCCGTGCAATGTCCGCATCCGACGTCGCTGGACACATCAGCAGCATGGTGTGGAACGGCGTGACCAAAATGCCCTCGTTCATGTAGAACGCGTGCAGCAGCGTCTCGAGGCCGGCTTGCCGGCCGGCGATAACATCGGCGCCGCTGCGCGGCTGCTGCGCCATGAACATGATTTCCGCACGCGCGCCGATCTGGGTGACATGCCAGGGCAAACGATTAGCCTCGATCAAGCCACGGATCTCGTCGGCAAGCCGGGTCGCGGTCGCGATCATGCGGCCATAGTTCTCGTCGGTCAGCACCTTTTCCAGCACCGCGCGCATGGTTGCGATCGTTAGTGCGTTGCCGGCGAGCGTTCCGCCAAAACCGAGATGGGCGGATTGGCGCTCGCGCGGATTGACATGGGGCACTATGGCCCAGAGACGTTCGGAGATCTCCTGGTTCAGCCCGAACACGCCGGCCGGAATGCCGCCCGCGATCGCCTTGCCTGCGACGAAGATGTCGGGCTGCAGGGCATGGATTCCGGTGTAGCCGCGAGGGCCGCAGGACAGGGTGTGGGTCTCGTCGATCACGAGCACCGTGCCGCTCCGCCGCGTCAGCTCGCGCAGTGCAAGATGAAACCCCGGATCGACTGGGATCATGCCGAAATTGGTCATCAGTGGCTCGGCCAGAACGCAGGCGACGTCGCCATGCGCAAGCGCCGCCTCGAGCGCTGTGACATCGTTAAACTCCACCACGCGCGTGACGGCGTCGTGATCGATTCCGTTGGGATGAATCATATTCCGCAAGCCGACGCGGCCATCGCGGATTTCGACATGCGCCTCCTCGACGCCGCCGTGATAGCAACCCGAGAACACCAGCACCTTGGGACGTCCGGTGATCATCCGCGCGATCCGGATCGCCGCACGATTGGCATCTGTCGCCGAGGTTGTCAGCGTCCAATGCCGCTGCCCAAACCGACGCGACAGCTCGGCACCGACCCACAGGCTGTCCTCGGTCGGCATCATCATCGTCGCGCCGCGCTTGAACTGACGCAGTGCCGCGTCGGTCACCGCTTCAGGCGCGTGGCCGCACATGCCGCCGGAGTCGCCGAGACAGAAGTCGATGTAGTCATGGCCGTCGATGTCACGAATATGTGCGCCCCTGGCCTCATCGACATAAACGGGGAAACCGCCGGCCCAACGGCGCATCCAGTGCGAAGGGCCGCCGTAAAGGAAGTGCCGCTTGCCTTCCTGCCAGGCGTCCGCGGAGCGCGGATGCATCTTGCGGAAGCGTTCCTGCTCTGCATCGATCAGGCGATCGATGACTCCGGCACGCTCTTCGGTAGTGATGTTCATAGTGCGATCCAGGCTGTCTTGAGGTCGGTATAGGCATCGAGCGCGTGCAGCGACTTGTCGCGCCCGAAGCCGGATTGTTTGAAGCCGCCCAGCGGCACTGTGATATCTGCCCCGCCATAGGTGTTCACGTGCACGACCCCGGCATGAATGGCGCGAATCATGCGGTGCGCGCGAGAGAGGTTGCCGGTCCACACGGCCGACGCGAGCCCGTAGGGGGACTCGTTTGCAAGTGCCACGGCATTCTCCTCGGATTCGAATTGTGCCACGGCGAGAACCGGGCCGAACACCTCCTCGCGCCAGAGATTCATCCGGGGCGCGACATCGGCCAAGATCGCCGGCGACATGAAGTGACCGCCGCTATCCACCAGGATCTGCTCGCCACCGGTCAGTCGCCGGGCGCCCTGCTCCTGCGCCAGCGCAACGGCATCGAGATTGCGGCGCAATTGCGAGGCGCTGGAGATTGCGCCGATGTCCGAGCTCAGATCGAGGGGATCGCCGACCCTAAGGCGCGCGGTCGCGCTCAGCAGCTCATCCATGAACCGGTCATAGATCGATGATTGCACCAGCAGCCGCGATCCGGCGACACAAACCTGGCCTGAATTCCGGAAGATGCCATTCGCCGACACTTTTGCCGCGTGACTGATATCGGGCGCATCGGCGAAGACGATGTTCGGGGACTTGCCGCCCAGCTCAAGATGGACGCGCTTCAGGTTGGAGCGTGCCGAGGACTCCAGCAGCCGTCGCCCGACCGCACCCGAGCCGGTGAACGCCAGCGCATCGACATCCATATGCAAGGCCAGCGCCTCCCCGGCCGAGGCGCCACGGCCGGTAACGACGTTGAACACGCCGTCGGGCAAACCGGCCTCGCTGGCGAGCCGCGCGAGATACAGCAAACTGAGCGAGGCGATCTCCGGCGGTTTCACCACGACCGAATTCCCGGCCGCCAGCGCCGGCGCGATCTTCCAGGCGCCGATCATCAGCGGAAAATTCCAGGGCACGATCACGCCGACGACACCGAGCGGCTCGCGATGGACGAGGCCGAGCACGTCGCGGCCGGTCGGCGCGATCTCGCCGTAGAGCTTGTCGATCGCCTCGGCATAGTAGCGGAAGGTGCCGGCAGCGGACAGCGGCTCCGCCTTATAGGCCATGCCGATCTCGGTGCCGTTGTCGCGGACGCCGAGCACAGCGATCTCGAGCGCATGTTGCTCGATCAGCTCAGCAAGGCGCAGCAACACTTTCTTCCGATGCGCCGGCGCCGACCGCGACCAGCCGCCATGGCTGAACGCCTGTCGCGCTAGTTTCACGGCCAGATCGACATCGCGGGTGTCACCGTCGGCAATGGTGGTCAGGCACCGGCCATCGATCGGCGAGAGCACGTCGAGCCGCGCGTCACCGAGCGCATCCGTCGGCCGGCCCCCGAGAAAGAGCTGCTGGGGCGGAATGACCGCCGACCTCAATTGATTGATCTGGACTTGCTGCATGTCGGGTGAATTGTCCACTGGCATGAGCAGCGTCAGGTGCGCCGCTCGCATGGTCTGATCCTCGCCAAAACGACGGCCGAGCGGCAATCAACCGATGGGTGGATGTCGTCCCGCGGCCGCCGCCTATAGCGTGCGGCCAAGCCTTGATGTCCTGCCTTCTGATGCAGGCACGTCGTTCCATTCTACCCACAGCCGTCGGTGAGAGCTGCCAGGTCATGCCCGAAACCATGAAACCCCGAATCCTGCTGATCGGCACCGGCGACACTAAGGCCGACGAGCTACTCTTCATGCGCGACCGTATCACGCGGGCCGGCGGAGAGACCGTGATGATGGACATCAGCGTGCTCGGCGATCCGCCCTACCGCCCGCAGCACGACAAGCATGCCGTCGCCGCGGCCGCGCAGACGACCATCTCCGCGATCCTCGCCAGCGGTGACGAGAACTCCGCGATGTCAGCGATGGCACGCGGTGCCGCGATCCTTGCCCGAGAGCTCACTGAGGTCGACGCAATCGATGCGGTCATCGCCATCGGCGGCACCATGGGGACCGATCTTGCGCTCGACGTAGCGCTGGCGCTACCGCTCGGCATGCCTAAGCTCGTGGTCTCGACGGTCGCATTCTCGCACTTGATCCCGCCGGAGCGGATCGCAGCCGACCTGATGATGATCCTGTGGGCCGGCGGCCTCTATGGCCTCAACAGCACCTGCACATCGGTGCTGGCGCAGGCCTGCGGTGCCATCGTCGGCGCAGCGCGCAGCGCGATCCTACCGAAGAAGGACCGACCCGTCGTCGCCATCACCTCGCTCGGCAAGAGCTGTCTCAATTACATGGTGGAGTTGAAGCCGCAGCTTGAACGGCGCGGCTATGAGGTCGTGATCTTCCACACCACGGGCATGGGCGGCCGCGCCATGGAATCGATCGCCGCGCATGGCGGCTTTGCCGCGGTGCTGGATTTGAGCCTGCAGGAACTCGCCAACCAGCTCACCGGCTCGGTGGTGAATTCCGGCCCTGATAGGTTGGAGAATGCGGGCAAGGCCGGCATCCCGCAGATCGTCGCGCCCGGCGCCATCGACATGGTGGACTTTCCGGCCTGGCTGCCGACGCCGAAGGAATTGGCCGATCGTCCGTTCCACGCCCACAACCGCCTGCTCGCCTCGGCAACGTCGGGTCCGGACGACCGCCGCCGGATCGCACGCGCGATTGCCGAAAGGCTCGCGCAAGCCAAGGCGCCGGTGGCGTTCGTGCTGCCGGCAGGCGGCATCCAGCAATGGGACCGCGAGGGCGAGTCCCTGCACGATCCTGAAGGGTTGACGGCGTTCGTCTCTGAGATGCGCTCGGCCATCACTTCCCCTGTGGAACTTCACGAGTTGAAGGAGCATATCAACCACCCCGCCTTCGCCGAGCGCGTGCTGCAGATTTTCGATCGATGGGTGGCGGCCGGCATCGTGCCGGCCGGCCAGGCCACGGCCGCCGCGTGAAACCGCCGCTCGCCCGCGCGCTGGTGCTGGATTTCGGCGGGGTCATCTCAAGGACCCTGTTCGAGACTCATGATTTGACCGAGCAGGCACTGGGCCTGCCGCCCTGCACGCTGAAATGGCTCGGGCCCTTTGCGCCTGACACTGATCCTCTCTGGGCCTCCATGCAGCGCGGAGATATTTCCGAGCGCGACTACTGGCTAACGCGCAGCCGCGAGGTCGGTCACATGCTCGGCGAGGACTGGCAGGCCATGGAGACGTTCGTGCAGCGCGCTCGCGGCGCCGATCCCGTAACCGTCATTCGTCCCGAGGCCGACCGTGCCATCCGCATGGTCGATGACGCCGGCTTCAAGCTCGCCATCCTCTCGAACGAGCTCGACTTGTTCTATGGCGCAAGCTTCCGGCTCCGGCTGCCGGTCCTGTCGCGGTTCGCCGTGATCGTCGATGCGACCCATACCGGCATCCTGAAGCCCGATCCGCGCGCCTATCACGACGTGCTCGGCCGGCTTGGGCTCGCCGCGGAGGATTGCGTCTTCGTCGACGACCAACGCCGCAACATCGCAGGCGCCGCCGCCTGCAACATGCGAACCGTGCTGTTCGACGTCAGGAATCCCCGCGCGTCATACGGCGAAGCCTTGCGGCATTTTGGACTGACCTTCGACTGAGGCGAGAGGGACCATGCGCGACAAGAATTTCCTGATCGAGAACAACGCCAAGCCGATCTGGCATCCGATGGCGCATCCCGCCGAGATGCGCGCGCAGCCGCCCCGCATCATCATGAAGGGCGACGGCGTGCATGTCACCGACATCGACGGTCGCAGGGTGATCGACGCCGTCGGTGGCCTCTGGAACGTCAATCTCGGCTATAGTTGCGATCCGATCAAGCAGGCGATCGCGGACCAACTCGATGCCCTGCCCTATTATTCCGGCTTTCGCGGCACCTCGACCGGCCCATCGATCGAGCTCGCCTACGAGCTCACCGAATGGTTCAAACCGGAAGGTATGGTCCGCGCCTTCCTGACGTCTGGCGGGTCGGATTCGGTGGAGACCGCGCTACGGCTGGCGCGGCAGTACTGGAAGATCAAGGGGCAAAGCGATCGCACCAAATTCCTGGCGTTGAAGAAGGGCTATCACGGCACCCATTTCGGCGGCGCCTCGGTCAATGGCAATGCCAATTTCCGCCGTAACTATGAGCCGCTGCTACCCGGCGTGTTCCACGTCCCCGCGCCCTGGACTTACCGCAATCCCTTCAATGAAACCGATCCGGCAAAGCTCGCGCAGCTTTGCGCCGCGGACATGGAGGATGAAATCGCCTTCCAGGGTGCCGACACAATCACTGCTTTCATCATGGAGCCCGTGCTCGGCGCCGGCGGCGTCATCGTGCCGCCCGATGGCTTCATGACGCTCGTGCGCGAGATCTGCGACCGTCACGGCATCCTGATGATCGCGGACGAGGTCGTCACCGGATTTGGCCGGACCGGCGCCTGGTCGGGCTCGCGGCTGTGGGGCGTGAAGCCGGATATGATGACGATCGCCAAGGCCATCACCTCGGGCTATTTCCCGCTCGGTGCGACCTTGATCGGCGACAAGGTGGCTGAAGCGTTCGAGGCCGACACCACCAGCTTCGGCTCGATCGGGCACGGCTACACTTATTCGGGCCATCCGGTCGGCTGTGCGGCGGCCATTGCGGCGCTGGCCGAAACGAAGCGCCTCAGAGTCGACGAGAATGCCGCCGCGCGAGGCAAGGAGTTGGCCACCGCCCTCGAAGGGCTGAAATCGAAGCATGCGCTGGTCGGCGACGTCCGCTGCAAGGGATTGATGGCCGCGATCGAGCTGGTCGCCGACCGCGACAGCAAGAAGCTGATCGACAAGAGGCTGATCGACAAGATCGCCGACGGCATCTACGAGTCCGGGGTGATGATCCGCGTCTCCGGGAACAATATCATCCTGTCGCCTCCCCTGATCCTCTCGGCGGTCGACGTGGTGACAATCGTCCAAGGCATCGACGCCGGCCTATCAGTGGCCACCTAAGGCGACGCAGGCGATGGCCCGCTCGAGCAGCGGACCGTCGTCCCGTCCTTGTCGAGGCAATCGGCAAGCGAAGTCGGCGCCATGGTCTGGTCGGTGCAGAAGATCCGCGCTGCGCAGCAGGTCGAGGGCAGCAACAATCTCGCGTGCGGTCACGGCGTCCATCGATGGGACGCCGATGCCGGTTGAGACGCCCTGGTCTCCGCATGCAACGCCGGCATGATGACGATCGCTGCGGCAAGCACCGCTCCGGAGCCACGACGTCCGCGATCCCCTGTCCAACCGTCCGTCGCAAGCATACTCACAAAGGCGGCGGGATGAAGCCCCCGAGCGCCCGCTCGAGCAACTGGGCGAACTTCAGCGGCGTGCGGTCTTCGAGGTAAGGACCGACGATCTGGACGCCGGCCGGCAGCCCCTCTACCAGTCGTCGGGTCGGGATCGCGGTGGCCGGCAGGTTCGCTACCGTCACCAGGCCGGGCCACATCAGATTGTCCATGTAGGGCGACGGCCGGCCGTTCACGACGATTCGACGCTCGAACTGCGCAGCCAGATCCATCCGCGCGACATCATGCGGAAACGCGACCGTCGGCGTGGTTGGGCACAACAGGACGTCATAGTGCGTGAAAAACTCGCGCCAGGCGCGGAACAGTCTTTCGCGCGCTTCAGCGGCATCGGCGAATTGCGCAAGGCTCTGGCCCATCGCCTCCGCCACCATGCGCGGATAGCTGCCCTCCGGCGCCGCCTTGCCACCTGCGATGATCTCATCGCGCGCCGGCGGCGGCACACCCACGCCGATGATACCGAATAACGTCTGCATGTAGACGCGGAAGCTCTCCGTCGGATCAATCGCCGGCCGCGCGGTGGTGTCGACTTTCACCCCAAGTCGCGCGACATCCTCGACCAGCCCGTCGATCGCGGCGGCATAGGCTCCATCCAGTGCATAAGCCTTCGCGTCATTCCAGACAGCAACCCGGAATTCGCGCAAGTCCGTGTGCCGCGCCGGCGGTAAGGCGAGGCGATACGCCGTCCGCTTCAGCTCCGGCGCGTCGGTGAGCAAATCGAGCATTAGTTCGAGATCGAACGCAGAGCGTGCTAACGGACCGACGACAGCGAGCTCGGGCTCCGACAAATGGCCGGGCGGCGGCGGGATATGTCCGTCGACCGGCACGATGCCGTAGCTCGGCTTGTGACCATAGACGCCGCAAAAATGCGAGGGCACGCGGATCGAGCCGCCGATGTCGCTGCCGAGCTCCAGCGGCGTGAAGCCGGCCGCCAGCGCCGCCGCCGAACCGCCGGAGGAGCCACCAACCGTGCGGTCGCCATTCCAGGGATTGCGCGTCAGCCCGAACAGGGAGTTGCAGGACTGGTGGTCGGCCGCCGCCGGGGGCAGATTGGTCTTGCCGAAGATGATCGCGCCAGCCGCGCGCAGCTTCGCGACCGCGGCCGCGTCGATCGCCGGGCGATAGTCGCGCAACGGTTCGAGCCCGCAGGTCGCGGTCATGCCGGTGACGGCGAACGTGTCCTTGATCGTCATCGACACGCCATGCAGCGGGCCGAGGGATGCGCCACGGGCCCGCGCCGCGTCCGCCTCCTTGGCCGATCTGCGCGCACCCTCCTCGTCCAGCGCCACCACGGCGTTCATCTGTGGATTGAGCTGCCGCACTCGCGCAAGATTCTCGTCCAACAACTCGCAGGCGCTGATCCGACCTGTCGCGAGCATCTTAGCGAGATCGGCAGCCGTGGCGTAAGTGATCTTTTTCATCGCGGTGTCCCTTCAGATACGTCGTCGTTTAGCGCCAGGCCCGCCGCAGGAAAAGTTCGGCAAGTCGCGGTTACGAACAATCCACCATTCGGTGGATGCTCCCGGCCGAGCACGTTTTGAACAGCCAAAGGCGGCCGTTAGGGAACCGCGATCAACGCGATTCCCTTCTGGCTACCCACTGCACGCTGCAGAACGGGCGGCGTTGCTGCCCGCTTTACTGGGTGAGCATCTTACTTCGTGAACGTCGGCCGCTTGGCCGGCGGCGGGGGCGCATCTGGTCCCCACAGTCGGAAGCTCAGATTGGCGAACACCGAATAACCCTTGGTGATCGCGGCGGTGTCGATGCCGGGCGGGCCGGCGGTGCCGCCGGACGCTGTCGAGGAGAATTCATGCGTGGCCCAGACCGTCAACGCAGCCGGCCCGAAATTGTAGCCGACCAGACCACCGCCGGCCCAGTTGTTGTACCGGTTGACGTTGATCGCGTTGCCGTAGAACGCGCTCGACTTGTCGTCGGTAACCTGGCCGGCATAATAGGCTACCGGCCCGAACGTCCAATTGCCGATCGTCTTGGTGGCCGCGAATTCGGCATGGAAAATGTCGCCGGAACGATAGCCGGTGATCGAGTTCGCGGTGTTGATCTCCTGGAACAGATTGGCCGTCAAATTCCAGCCGTCGTTCAGATAGGACACCACCAGTTCAGGCTGAAAGGTCCACCAGGGATTGCCGACGCTGTTCAGTCCGGCGGGCCCGCTGATCGACCCGTTCGGCACATGGATGCCGAGACCGGTCTTGACGAAGAAACCGCTGTCGCCGAGCTTCCAGCTCAACTCCGCTGGCACGATGAAGGTGTTATGCATGCCGGCTAGTTGGACGTTGATGGGTGAGCCGACGTCCGCCATGATCCAGGGCTGCACGATGACCGCATTATAGGTCGCGCCGAATAAGGTCCAGCCCGGCACCCACAACAGACCCGATGCTTCGACTGCGGAATGCGCAGGCGTCGCCGCGCCACCGACATTCGGCGCGCCGGGACCGACAAGGTTCGAGTGATAGGTGAAAACCTGATTGAAGCTGTAAAGACCGGGCGGCGGTGCGCCGGCCGTCCCGCCACCAAGAGTGATCCCGGGCTTTTGCGCAAAGCCTGGGGAACCAAACTCGAATGCATTGGCGCTGGTTGCGCCCGCGCTGATCGCGACAAGTGCCGCCGCAGCAATTCGTCCGTTGATCGTCATGTAGCCCCCATCCCCGTTATCGCTGCGTCGGTCACGTTCCGATCGACGACCGATCGTGCGCGGCGCAGCAGTTGCGGGCGAAACTTGGAACGGGCCCCTGACCGGCGTTATCCGGATTCGGCAAACGCGGAGGCAGTGATGCGAAATTCCTAAACTGATGCAGACAGAACACGCCGCACCGTGTGCGAGGGCAGCTCGCCAAACAGCTGCCGATAGTTTTCGGTAAAGCGGCTCCAGTGCCAAAAGCCCCACCGCGCCGCAACATCGCCGATCGACACCGGTTGCCCCGCCGCGGCGAGCGCACGCAGCTCGCGACACACGGCGTTCAGCCGCAGCATGCGCAGATACTGTAACGGCGTCAGCCCGAGCGCATCCCGAAAGCAGCCCTGCAGCGTCCGGCGGCTGACACCGACATGGCGGCACAGGTCGGCGATGCTCGGAGGATCATCGGCATGAGCGATCACGTACTCCTTGATTCGATCCACAATCCGCTTTTGCGCGGTCACGCCGTTGACATCGCGCCAGGCATTTTCCGACAGGATGTCAGCGAGAGCATCAACGACGGTGTCTTCGAGGGACTCTTGCGCGCGGGCAAATCCGATCGCACGTTGAAGTCGATCCCCCTGGTCGCAGATCTCACGAAAACCATGCTGGAGTGTCGATAGTCCGCCGGGCGATCCGCTGAAGCAATGATTCTGCTGGCGACGACTGGCGACGAAGTCGGCGGCCCGCCTCTCGCCGAGCGTTTCGAGCAACGACGTCAGGCGGCTGCGGACAATAGCTATCGACACCACATCGAGCTGCGTCGGCGTCAGCAAGGGCGGCAGGTCCGCTCCGTCGCTGAGCAATACATTCGGAAAGGCCAAGGGCCGACCGTTGAAATGCGCCTCGTTGGAGGCCGCCAGCGGCAGGCTGAAGACGAGTGAATCCGGCCAAGCCGAGCCCTGCTTGATCAGCGCCTGCGAGATGGTTTCCCTGATGATCTCGAGACTGCCGAGTCGGATCATCACGAGCCGCCCGGCAAAACGCCCGGACGACACCTGGTCTATCCGCAGGTCCCAGCCGTGGAAGCGGCCGGCATGGTCCACCGCATCGACGGACTCCACCACCGTCACACCGATGACGCTGCCAGGCTCCGTCTTGCAAACGGGTACGTCCGCCATGAAGCGCTCCCTGAGACCGAGCTTGGCGAACGTGCCGAACGGTAACAATCAACCCTTGGGTGGACAGCTTGCGTACCACCGGAAACAAGTCATGTCGGCGGCCGCATCGGCCTCAATAGCGACGCCAATCTCGAAAATCTAAACCCGCCGCGCATGAGGCAGCAATCAACCGGATGGTGGATGGGGTCGTGGAGGCAGGACTCAGTGAGGCAAGGCTCAGCGAGGTAAGACTCAGCGAGGTCGCGACATCAGGGCGACGACGGCCGAGCGGGTCTCGACACCGAGCTTCTCGAAGATATGGATCAGGTGCGTCTTCACGGTGGCGAGGCCGATATTCAGGCACTCGCCAATCTCGCGATTGGTCCGGCCGCAGCAGAGCAGGTCGATGACCTCGAGCTCGCGTGAGGTCAGGCCATAGCGCGCGGGCTCGTCTGGCGAAGGCGCCAGGCAACGCGTCAAATTGAACTCGAGATAATCGTGGATCTTCTCGGCGATGTTCATCGCGCCGTCGGGGATCCTGCAACCGGATCCCCAAAGCACGCTCATCCCCGCCACGATCCGATCGTTACGGCGGAAGAAGAATTCGATTATGTCGGCGATACCACACTGTCCGGCGAAGGTGCGGAAGGTCAGCGCTTCCTTTGTGGCACATCGACCGATGACGACACTGAGCCGCGCAATTGGCTGATTGGTTGCGGAACGCGGATGCAGTGGATCGAGCCGGTTCATCCCGGCCAGATACTGGTCGTGAAAGCCCGACGGGACGCCGCTTGAGAGCACGAAGCGGTTGAGATTGAGGTTACTGTCGACCTCGTAAAAGACGGTCGCAGCCCCCTCGAGAATCCCTCTTGCGAACTGGACGGCCTGCGTGGTTGCCGGATCCGACCGGCCCAACAGCGCAATCATGACCTACCTCCCCGAATGTTTCTCCGATGGCGGACGTCTGCGCGTCGCATGGCCAACAACGCTGTGACAGGCGCGCCACATAGTCAAGCAAATTACGTGCCGAGCAATCATCGGACGCAAGCCTGATGCAGTATCAGCCAAGCAAACAGTCGCAAGCCTCCACCATCCGGTTGATTGCCGGCCGTCAGGCGCACGCTGAAGCTCGATGCTGATTTCCTGCAATCGCGAGACAAGGAGTTCTGTTAGTTCTCAAACGAAATTGCTGCCTGCAGCACGACGAAATCAGTCAGTTTCGCGAATTACGAAAACGAGAAAATGGATCAGTCACGGACGTCCCGGGGGCACGCGGTCGACCTGCAGCAGCTTCGATTTGCGGTAGCAGCCGCAGACTATGGGAGTATTCGGCAAGCCGCCGAGTTGCTGTCCGTTCGACACTCAATCCTGAGCCGATCCATTCGTCAGCTTGAACATCTGATCGGCGTTGCCATATTCGAGCGCTCGGGCGGGGGCGTAAAGCCGACGCCGGCTGGACGAAGCGTTCTGAGGATGGCTGGGTTAATTTTGGAGCAGGTCGATGTGCTGGTAGCAACAGCAAAGTCGAATAGCCGAGGCGAAGTTGGCCGCCTTTCGATCGGCTTTTGCACCTCCATTTCAGCAGGCAATCTGCGAGCAACACTTAGCGAATTCAAGAACCGGCATCCTCGGGTCGAACTCGCGACGGTCGAGCGGTCGCGGACGCATCTCGGGACAGCGCTGCGAAATGGCACAGCGGACGTTCTCATCGTGGCTGGGGGCGCGCGACTGCCGGACAATAGCGTTCACCCACTTTGGAGTGAGCGTATCCTGGTTTCTTTGCCGGACAATCACGCATTGGCAGCAGAAACTGTAGTCCATTGGACCGATCTCCGAAATGAGACCGTCCTGCTGAGCCAGCACGATCCCGGACGCGAGCTTGAGGATCTCTTGATATCAAAGCTTGTTTCTCCTGCGGATCGACCGAAGATCGAACGCCACGACGTCAGCCGCGGTATCATCAAGAGTCTCGTCAGCATGAAGCTCGGGATCAGCCTGGTCCTGGAATCAGATGTTGGCGCGAGCCTAGCTGGTTTGGTCTATCGCGAGTTACGAGATGGGACGGGGCCGACCCGGGTTGACTTTTCGGCACATTGGCGAGCCGATAACGACAATCCAGCCTTGGATAGTTTTCTCAAACTCCTCGCTGAACGTTACCCTTTGCTGTCCTCCGGCGAGTGAACCGCGCGTCGAAATTTTGCAAAGCCACGATCCGTAGCCATGAACCGCGCCAGCATCGGTGCGATAAGCTTACCCGGTTCGCTGATGGGTTGACCGGATTCGCTTGCAACGGCTTTCGCATAGGCGAGCAGATCCCGATGTACAGAAGCCGGCAACTCAACGCTGACCCTAACGGGCTTGTCGTCAGGTAGCGCTCCAATCCTAAGCTTAGCCATAGGTGCCTTTACTCTCTGTATCGCTCGAGAACGAGATCGCGATTGACAAGGACGCGGATCGGAAAGCCCGGGCGGATGGTCAACGTTGGTTGAATATTGAGGCTGCGCCGAACCACCTGCTGTCCCGTTTGGTTTAGTGAGTCGGAGGCGCCGTGCCGCAATGCCTGAATGATGGCACTGTCGTTGCTATTGGTGTCCGAACTAGCTCCCAATTCCGTCCCTACAGCAAGAACCGTCGATAGTGCCGCAGCCTTGAATAGCTCACCCCAATGATTGTCGACCTGGTCTTCGAGCCCCGCGTAGCCTGCGCTGTCAGCACCGGACTGCCGCTCCAGAACGATCGAGCGGCCGTTCGGCATGATAAGCCGGGTCCAGACCAGCAGCACTCGCGACTGGCCGAACGAAACCTGGCTGTCATAGCTGCCGATCAGCTTCGCTCCCTGGGGCACGAGCAAAAAGCGGCCGGTCGGAGTGTCGTATAAAGTCTCCGTCACCTGCGCCGTGACTTGGCCCGGAAGATCTGACCGAATCCCAGTGATCAGCGCTCCTGAAATCACCGTGCCAGCCTGCACAATGTATGGTGAGGCGGGCCTGCTGACGCGGTCAGGGCTTAAGGTGCGGCGGTCCACAGAAGCGTTCAGGAAGGCAAGCTTTCGGTCCTGCGCGGTTTGCGCAGATCCATCCTCGCTGGTGCTCGTGGTATTGGGGGGCAGGCGCTCGCCTCCAACAGACGCAGCGGCGGGCGGACGCACTTCTCTCCCATTGGTCGAAGCGAACAGATGGCTTATACGGGCCGCCTCGCTCTCTTGATCCCGGCGTTGCTGTTCCGGATCTCCGCCGGTTGTCGGCGACTGGCCTTGAGCGGCCAAGATCGGTCGACCGAGGTCGCCCGGGAGCGGCGGACCAAGCTGCGGCACGGTTTGGCGTGAAACGCCAGTGTAATCCTTCGGCAATGCCTCAATACCGTCGGCAACGTTATGATGATCGGTGCTATACAGCTCGTCGGCCGCCTGGTTGCGGGACCGATTGCTCTGGAGCGACCACAACACGGCTCCGCCGATAACCAGCAGGGCAACCGCGCTCCCTCCCGCCAGTACCTTGCGAGACAATCGGGTGACCCGCGGAGGTTCGGCTCGCAGCCGGAAGCTCACGGATTGCTCCTCTGGTGTTTGCGGCGGAATGAACCGGTCGGGATTGTTTTCGTTCTGCGTGTTCATGACGACGGCCTCCCGTCAGTCCTCACAATCCTGACCTTCTGCTGATGCTCACCGCCGAGCCGCAATTCTGCGGCCGCGAACAAACGATCCACGATCAGCACATTGCCGTAGGCGCGATAGTTGACGAGTTCGGTCTTGCCGTCGGGTCCGATGACGAACAGCGGTGGCATCTCGCCCTGGACGATCCCTTGCGGGAATTCGATATAGACCTTTCGGCCGTCGTCATATGCTGCGAGCGGCCGCCACGGTGGGCTGTCGCCCTCGATCGCGTAACGAAAGACGCGCTGCGCCGGATCCGGAATAGCCGGGGTGAGAGCGATTGCGCGCGATCGTTCGCGGACTGTTTCCGGGTAGTACCAGGCAACAGACGGCATGTACGGCCGCTCGCGGGAGCGGAGCTCGATCAGGTAGGTGCGCCGGTCGGTGTTGACGACAAGATTGGTTTCGATCGAAGCCCGCGTCGGCTTGACCAGGATGTGGACGCGACGCGTATCCCCGCTCCCGCTCTCGGTATCTCCGACTACCCAGCGCACGGTATCTCCGGCCGCGATCGGTCCGGATCCCGTCAATTGCTCTCCCTCTTCCAGCGCGATGTCCGTGATCTGTCCCGGAGCGGCGTAGACCTGGTAGAGCGCCCCGGGGCTGAAGGCGTAAATCTGCGCCGCGTTGAAGTATCCTCTTTTCCGCGGTTCGACGCGCGCGGCGCTGTTCGCGGTCTCAACCCGGCTCACGGGTTCAGCCTCTTCCTTGGTCCCCGACTTGCCGCCGAGAACGGGTTTCCAGAGCGGTGGAACGTGAAGCGGGCGAGGTCGATCATCGAGTGCCGCTGGAGGCGCTGGCAACGGCGGGACCTCGGCGTCATAGCTGATTTCCGGTGGAATGTAGGTGGCGCATCCTGCGAGGGCTGATGTGCCAAGCAGCAGAGCTGGTAAAAGGGCCCGCCTCAAAGCGGCGAGCTTGCACCTGCTCGAGCTGAACCTGCGGTATTGGATCGGACCTTTTGAACACATGTCACGCGTCGTCTCGATCACTGACCCAACTCCTTCGACCAGTTGATGGCGCGGACGTAGACGCCAAGGGGATTCTTGCGCAGGCGTTCGGCATCTCGCGGCGTCTCGATTGCCACCGTGAGAATCGCGGTCCAGCGCTCGGTCGCACTCAGCGAGCCAATCTCGTAGATGCGTTGGGTCCAGGCGACCCGGAAACTCTCTGAAGACGCACGGATCACGCTCGACACATCGACGGAGATCTGCGCCTTGCCCAGCTTGGCAAACGGATCGTTGTTGCGCGCAAAGTCGTTGAGCGCAGCCGCACCACGATCGGTCGTAAAGTCATAGGCGCGCAGCCAGTTCTGCCGCAGAACGATGCCGTCAGCCGGCAAGCCTCTGACGTCCTCGATGAAGCGCGCCAGGTGGTAGGCGATCTGGGCGTCCGTGGGCTGATAGTCGATGTTGGCTGGCGCAACCCGTTGAGCCTGGCCCAGGCGATCGACCTCGACGACCCAGGGCGTGATTGATCCTTGTGCTGAGTGCCAGACAAGTCCACCGGCCAGGCCGCCCGAGAGCATGAGGCAACCAAAGGCCATCAAGCGCCAGTTCTTGGCCTGCACGCGCGCCGATCCAATGCGTTCGTCCCAGACTTGCGCTGCTTTTTGGTACGGCGTGACCGGTTCGGGCATACGCCCGAAGTGAACGGAAGGTCGTCTGAACATGAATGGTCGCCCCTGAGATCGAGTGATGAATTTCGAGTGTTACCGTGTGCCGCTTGACGCCGCTGCTTGCGGAGGGCGGCAAATTGCCGGATGCTGCCTGTCAGCGCTCTCCATCCGAGAGATCGACAGACGAGCCGCTGCCGCCATGATCGCCGGATCGCACCGCGTGGCCGGCCGCCGACGCGCCGTGCCGAATGGTCTGGGCCCGCTTCATGCGCCGCGCCCAATCGGGCTGCCCCTCTGTGGAGGTACTCGCAGCCGGCTCACCCGCTTGCCCGCTGCTAGCGAATGCGGCCGCGGCTCGACGTAACGGGCTCATGAGAGCCGAGCCACCCGCCTCCGCGACGCCTGCAAGGCCGCCGCTTCGATACGCCCCGGATGCGCCACTCACCATGGCAGCCCCACCACGCCCCGCACCGGCGAGCGCACCACCAGCGAGACCAGCGCCACCGGCGGCAAGGCCGGCACCCGCCGCAACAACGCCGCCGGCAGCAAGGCCCGTCCCAATCGCGGCGCCGGCGCCGAGCTGGGGTCCGCCTGACACCAGACCGTTTGCGATTCCCGGGCCGAAAATACCGAGACCCAGTAAAGAGAGCGCCGCAAGCACCAGGGTCATCGCATCTTCGATTGTAGGCTGCGCGCCGCCAAAACCCGCCGTGAACTCTGAGAACAGGGTTGAGCCAATGCCGACGATGACGGCCAGGACCAATACCTTGATCCCGGAGGATATGACGTTGCCGAGGACTCGCTCCGCCGCGAATGCCGTCTTGCCAAACAAGCCAAACGGAATGAGCACGAACCCGGCCAAGGTCGTGAGCTTGAACTCGATCAATGTGACAAAGAGCTGGATCGCCAAAATGAAGAAGGCGAGCAGAACCACGATCCAGGCGAACAGGAGAACGACGATCTGGACAAAGTTCTCAAAGAAGCTGATGTAGCCCATCAGGTTCGAGATCGAATCGAGCATCGGCCGGCCGGCGTCGAGTCCGACCTGAGCGATCTTTCCCGGCCGCAGGAAGTCTGACGCTGAAATACTTGATCCAGATGCCTTCAGGCCGAGACCGGCAAAGCTCTCGAAGACGATCCGTGCCAGGTTGTTCCAGTTACTGATGAGATAGGCAAAAATGCCAACGAATAGCGTTTTCTTGACGAGGCGCGCGATGATGTCTTCGTCCGTGCCCCAACTCCAGAATAACGCGGCGAGCGTGATGTCGATGGCCGCCAGCGTTGTCGCGAGATACCCGACTTCGCCACCCAAAAGCCCGAAGCCGTTGTCGATGTAGCGGGTGAATGTCTCAAGGAACTGGTCGATGATGCCGGTGCCGCTCATGGCTTACCTTCCTCGGGCACTCCGGCGGGCGGATATCCTTGTGGCATCCGGCTCTGATCTTTTGGCGCGGCTGTCACGCCGGTTTCTACAGCGGCAGCACCATCCCGCCTGACAAAGAAGCGACGGCGGTTTTCGGCCCAGACCTTCTGGCAATGCTGATAGTCCGCTGCATCTTCCGAAGAGACGGTGCGGCAACGCGCAAGCTCGGACCGCTCTGCCTTCGGCGAAGACGTGTCTTCTGTCCCACGAAGTTGGATCACGCAGCCCGCGACCACCAGCACCCCGACCGAGATGAGTAACGATAGCGCTTTGAATGGACCTGTCTCAGTCATCAGTGGAACATCCGCACGTCCTGGGATTGATAGCCCTGACCCGGCGTCAGAAATCGCCGGAGCTGTTCACGGCCCTGGTCCTGGGCTGCAGCGCGCTGCGCCGCTTCAAGGCTCTGTGCCCTGCCCTGCGCAGCCACAGTGGCGGTGAGATCGGCAAGCTGCTGCGCCTGAAGCGCGAGGATCTGGTTGCCGGCCTGGGTCGCCTGCAGCGCGCCGCTCGCACCCTGGCTCGACGTCACGAGCGCCGATGTCTGGATGCGATTGGTGTCGATGTTGCCAACAACGCCGGCCTGGACCCGGAGCGCGTCCTGCAACGCGGCGACTGAGTTTTGCCAGCGCGATTGCGCGTTGGTGATCAGCAGCTGGCTGGACTGGCTGCCGCTCGCCGGCGCATAGCTGGTCGAAAACGCGTGGTCGATCTGTTGAACGTCGTAGGCAATGCGCTGGGCCTGGGCCAGCAATTGCTGGGTTCGCTGGACCGATGATTGCAATTGCTGTAGCGAGGAGTACGGCAGGCTTGCCAGATTTCTGGCCTGGTTGATCAGCATCTGCGCTTCGTTCTGCAACGAGGTGATCTGATTGTTGATCTGCTGCAGCTCGCGCGCGGCTGTCAGCACGTTCTGGACGTAGTTGTTGGGATCGAACACGATCCACTGCGCTGGTGCGGGCGCCGCGACGCAAAGCGTCAGGGCGATGGTGCCAACAGCTGCGAATAGACCAAGGCGCCTCATTGCGATTTCTCCAGATTGACGAGACTGGGAATCAGGTCCGTGGCCCAGGCGGCGCCGCGATGCTGGAGCCACGCAGGCACGAAGCCGTCAGCTCCATGCTCGGCGAGGAGCTGTGTGATGGCCGCTTGGTCTGTCTTGGATGAGGCTGCGGTGAAGGAGAGTGCCACCTCGCCAAGCCCAAGTTCGAACATCCGGTTGCCGCGGCGAGATTGACAGTAGTAGTCCCGCTTGGGCGTTGCCCGGGCCAGAAGCTCGATCTGGCGATCATTAAGCCCGAAGCGACGATAGATAGCCGTAATCTGCGGTTCGATGGCGCGCTCGTTCGGCAGCAACAAGCGTGTTGGACAGCTTTCGATGATCGCCGGCGCGATGGCCGAGCCGTCGATGTCCGAAAGCGATTGGGTGGCGAAGATGACGGACGCATTCTTCTTGCGAAGCGTCTTCAGCCATTCCCGGAGGTGGCCGGCAAAATCGTCGTCGTCGAGGGCAAGCCACCCTTCATCGACAATGAGAAGCGTGGGACGCCCGTCGAGACGATCTCCAATGCGATGAAACAGGTAGGCGAGCACGGCCGGGGCCGCGCTCGTCCCGATCAACCCTTCGGTCTCGAACGCCTGGACGGATGATTCCCCAAGGCGCTCGAACTCGGCATCAAGCAGGCGCCCGGACGAACCGCCGAGGCAATAGGGTTGCAAGGCGCGTTTCAGGGCGTTCGATTGCAGAAGGACTGACAGGCCCGTCAGGGTGCGTTCCTGCATCGGCGCGGAAGCGAGAGACGTCAGTGCCGACCACAGATGGTCCTTGACCTCCGGGGTGATCTCGACCTTTTCCCGTGCCAGGATTGCACCGACCCATTCCGTGGCCCATCCACGCTCCGAGGGGTCGTCGATCCAGGCCAGCGGCTGCAACGCGACAGGTCGGTCGCCTCCGTCAGACAAGGCACCGCCGAGATCATGCCAATCGCCGCCCATGGCGAGCGCGGCCGCGCGGATCGAACCACCGAAGTCGAACGCAAACACTTGGGAGTTCGGGTAACGGCGGAACTGCATTGCCATCAGCGCCAGCAGGACCGACTTGCCAGCACCTGTTGGTCCGACCACCAGGGTATGGCCGACGTCACCGACGTGAAGCGAAAACCGGAATGGGGTTGATCCCTCGGTCTTGCCGAACAGGAGCGGCGGACCGCCAAAATGCAGATCGCGCGCCTCGCCCGCCCACACCGCCGACATCGAAATCATGTGGGCGAGGTTGAGGGTCGAGACCGGCGGCTGCCGCACATTGGCATAGACATGCCCGGGCAGACTGCCGAGCCAGGCTTCCACGGCGTTCACTGTCTCGATCATGCAGGTGAAATCGCGGCCCTGAACGGCCTTCTCAACGAGGCGGAGCTTTTCGTCGGCCGCGCCGGGATCGACGTCCCACACCGTAATGGTCGCGGTGACAAAGGCCTGTCCGATCTGGTCCGAGCCCAGTTCCTGCAGGGCGGCGTCGGCGTCGAGCGCCTTGTTGTGAGCGTCGGTATCGAGCAGCGTCGATGCCTCGTTGGTCATGACCTCCTTGAGGATGGCGCCAACCGACTTGCGCTTGGCGAACCACTGGCGACGGATCTTGGTCAAAAGCTTCGTGGCATCGGTCTTGTCGAGCATGATCGCGCGCGTCGACCACCGGTACGAGAATGGCAGGCGATTGAGGTCATCCAGAATTCCAGGCGTCGTCGCGCCCGGGAAGCCGACGATGGTCAGAACCCGCAGATTGGCTGAGCCCAGCATCGGCTCGAGCCCGCCGGTTAGCGGCTGGTCGGCTAACAACGCATCGATGTACATGGGAATTTCGGGCACGCGAACGCGATGCCGCTTGGTCGAAATCGTCGAGTGCAGATAGGTCAGCGTGGCCTGATCATCGAGCCATGCGCATTCTGGCATGAACCCTTCGAGAAGCCCGAGCACGCGGCTGGTTTGATCTACAAAGCCGCGAAGTACCTCGCGAACATCGGCTCCAACGGTCCGATCGCGCCCTTCATAGAGCAGTCGTTCTGCCTTGGCTGCCCCCTCCTCCGGTGGAAGATAGAGGAAGGTCAGGAAGTAGCTGGACTCGTAGTGGGCGCCGGCCTCCTCGAACTGAGCCCTGCGCTCGGCGTCAACCAATGCAGATGCGACGTCCGGAAACGTGCTCGGAGGATAGCTACCGGCAAAATGGCGCTGCGCCTCAACGAACACGGCCCAGCCAGATCCCAGGCGGCGCAGGGCGTTGTTCAGACGACCGGCCACGCCAACAAGTTCGGCTGGCACCGCACTGTCGAGGTCGGGTCCGCGGAACTTCGCTGTCCGCTGGAACGAGCCGTCCTTGTTGAGGATGATCCCCTCGTCGACGAGGGCTGCCCAGGGCAGGAAATCGCCAAGACGCGCATTGGAATGGCGATATTCGGCAAGGTTCATCATGACCGATAACTCAGAGGTTGAGATGGCCGGGAATGCGCAGATGTCGGCGCACGACGTCGACGAAGGCGGGATCGCGCTTGGCGGCCCAGACGGCGGCCATGTGGCCGATGAACCAGAGGACCAGACCCGCGATCCACAGTCGCAGTCCGAGCCCAAGCGCGGCCGCAAGCGTGCCGTTGACAATCGCGACCGATCGCGGCGCACCGCCCATCAGGATGGGCTCGGTAAGCGCGCGGTGGACGGGCACGACAAAACCTGCGACCGGCTCATCCATCAGATCACCACGCCCCCGCCGAAGGAGAAGAACGACAGGAAGAAGCTCGAAGCCGCGAACGCGATCGACAGACCAAACACGATCTGGATCAGCCTGCGGAAACCACCCGAGGAATCTCCGAACGCGAGCGTGAGGCCGGTGACGACGATGATGATGACGGCGATGATCTTGGCGACCGGCCCCTCGACCGACTGCAGGATCTGATTGAGCGGTTGCTCCCACGGCATGTTCGAGCCGGCGGCCCATGCCGGCGGTGCTGCCAAGAGCACCGCGCCGAAAGCCGCCAACGATGCCCCACGAAAAAAGCGAAATTGCAGACGCATGTCAGTCTCCTGCTGATGAAAGGCTGTAGTCACCGGCGGCTCCAAGCCCCGAGACGATGGCGAGCTCGGAGAGACGACGGTCGGCGCCGCGCCCCGCAAGGACGGCGACGAGGTTGATGGTCTCGGCGATCAGGGCACGCGGAACCGTAATGACGGCCTCCTGGATGAGCTGCTCAAGACGCCGCAAGGCACCGAGCGCGGTGCCCGCGTGAATCGTGCCGATGCCGCCAGGATGACCGGTGCCCCAAGCTTTGAGCAGATCGAGTGCCTCCGCACCGCGGACCTCGCCAACCGGGATACGATCGGGACGCAGTCGCAGCGAGGACCGAACTAGATCCGATAGCGTCGCCACGCCATCTTTGGTCCGCAATGCTACAAGGTTTGGCGCCTTGCACTGAAGTTCGCGCGTGTCTTCGATCAGAACGACCCGATCGGAGCTCTTTGCCACCTCGGCCAGGAGCGCATTCGTCAACGTTGTCTTGCCGGTCGATGTCCCACCGGCGACAAGGATATTCTTACGAGCGGCGACCGCACCCTTCAGGATTGTGGCCTGCTTCGAGGACATGATCTCTCTGGCGACGTAGTCGTCGAGCGTAAAGACGGCGACAGCGGGCTTGCGGATCGCGAACGCCGGAGCTGCCACGACGGGAGGCAAGAGACCTTCGAAGCGCTCCCCGGTTCCGGGCAATTCGGCCGAGACCCGAGGCGCGCCGGCATGCACCTCGGCGCCGACGTGATGCGCCACCAGGCGAACAATGCGCTCGCCATCTGCTGCGGACAAAGTTTCGCCTGTATCGATCAAGCCGCTCGACAACCGATCGATCCACAACCGCCCATCCGGGTTGAGCATCACCTCGATGATCGTTTCATCCTCGAGGTAGCTGGCAATCGCCGCGCCAAGCGCGCTACGCAGCATTCGCGCACCGCGCGAATTCGCTTCCGATTGGATGGAATGGATTGCCACCGACGTCCCCACCGAATGAGGACCTCCACAGCGGGCCCTCAGGTGGGGATGATTAGAAAAGGCACCAATGGGCTTGGCGCAACGAGCGCTTTCGGTGATCGTAGACTGGCGTAGAAAAAGAAAGACCGAGAACCGGTGTTTGCGCGTCGGGTCGCTTGCGAGTTGCTGCTCACCACTCGGCCTCATACGCGCTCATAGTAATGACCGTGGCGCCGGCGCTATTCATTCACTCACCGCAACGTCCGCGTGCGGTGTGATCGGGTCAAAGCGCTATACGCGATTGCGTATATTAATATTCTATACGCGATATCGTATATTTCTCTATATACGCATTCACGTATATTGACATTTTATACGCGTTCGCGTATCAAGCTCCAATGGATACAATCGCTCGCACCCCGCAGCAGCTTGGCGCCGCCATTAAGCGGCACCGCCGGCAAAAAAAACTCACCCAGAGCGGCCTAGGCGACAAGATGCACGCGCGCCAAGCGACTGTCTCGAAGCTGGAGGCCGGCGAACCAGCGACGCAACTGCGCATCCTCATAGATGCGCTGGCCGCGCTCGACCTGGAACTGGTCCTCCGACCACGCACGAAGGTGTCGGCCAAAGCCATCGAGGATCTGTTCTGATGGGACGCCGTCCTATCCGAGCGCCTCTCAACGTCTACCTGAACGCTCGTCTGGTCGGGCGGCTGCGGCGGGAGAGCAGCGGCGCCATCGATTTCCAATACGACGAAGCCTGGCTGGGGTGGGAGAACGCCATCCCGGTCTCGGTATCGATGCCTCTACGCGAAGACCGCTATATCGGTGACCCCGTCATTGCAGTCTTCGATAACCTGCTTCCCGATAACGACGACATCCGCCGGCGTGTCGCCGAACGCGCGCATGCCGGCGGAGCCGATGCTTACAGCCTGCTTTCCGCGATCGGCCGCGACTGTGTCGGCGCCCTGCAATTCCTTCCGGATGGAACGGCACCCGGAGCGGCGGGCGCGATTGACGCTCGCGTCGCGAGCGACCAGGACATCGCGGCGATCCTTGCCAATCTCGCCAACAATCCGCTCGGCATCGGTCCCGATCAGGAGTTTCGTATCTCTCTGGCTGGAGCCCAGGAAAAAACCGCGCTTCTCTACTGGAAGGACAAGTGGCATGTGCCGCACGGCACGACCGCCACCACGCACATCATCAAACCGCAGATCGGCAGGTTACCGAACGGCGTCGACCTGACCCACAGCGTTGAAAACGAGCATCTCTGCCTGAAGCTCGTCGCCGCGCTCGACTTGCCCGTCGCCAAGTCGCGCATCGTTGATTTCGCGGGCCGGCGCGTGCTCGCCATCGAGCGATTCGACCGCACATGGGCGCACGACGGACGGCTTCTGCGCCTGCCACAGGAAGATTGCTGTCAGGCGCTTTCCGTCCCGCCCGGGCGCAAATACGAATCGGACGGCGGCCCGGGCATCCGAAATATCTCTGATCTCCTCAAAGGCAGCGATACACCGACGACCGACCAGGCGACCTTCTTCAAGGCACAAATCGTTTTCTGGCTTCTGGCGGCTACTGACGGCCACGCCAAGAATTTCAGCATCCACCTCTCGCCCGGCGGACGATTCGTCCTCGCGCCGCTGTACGACATCATCTCAACGCAACCGAGCCTCGATGCCAAGCAGATCACGCAAAACCAGATGAAGCTCGCCATGGCGATCGGCAATAGTCGCCACTACGTAGTACACACGATTCTCGGCCGACATTTCGTGCAAACCGCAAGGACTTGCGGCCTGCCCGACAGCGTGGTTCGCGGCATCATCGAAGAGCTCGCGGATACGGCTGGCACGAAGATCGACGCAACGATTGCGAAGCTGCCGAAAGATTTCCCGCAGGCGATGGCAGAATCCATCGCGACCGGCGCGAAGCGACGCCTCAACAGCCTCGTCACGACGGAGAGTGGCGCTTAGGTCGCGCGGGTCACCACTCCACCTCGCCGTCCGATTGCTCGCAGAAAATGCTTGCTTCGACCACGTCGAAAGCGCTGACCGGCATGGTGGAAGGGACTGAATTCATCCAGCAAGCAAAGGATTGGATCCAAGGTAGCCCGAACCAAACCAACGCCGCGATCTGCAGCGCTACGTTGAGACTGAACGCGACTTGATAAGCCAAGATCGACCTATGGCCATCGTTCGTGGACCATTGCTCCAGGATCAGTCCGGTCGCATATTGTGCCAGAAATGCCCAACCAAAGTGCAAGACGTTCAAGGCGCCATTGGCACGGCCGGCAAGCTCCGACGGAAAGTAATCAGCTATCACGGCAAAGCTGACCACAGTTGCCGTTCCGATGATTGCGACAACCGACCAGGGCAAGATGGACGGCAGAGGTACTCGCAGGATCAAGGCTAGCTCGGCTGCGATAAATAGCACGGCCACCATCGCGAATATCGTCTCAGCCGTGAGACCTGTTCGTTTGACGTGATGGATCGTCATGCCGAACAACCAGGCACCGCCGCTGAGTACGATCGACATGATGAACAGCTGTCTGACGAGGCCTGCGCGATCGAGGCCCTCCACGTCTGCAAGCCACGGTGATGCCCACAATCCCTGCAGCGACCAAGCTGAACCAACGCAAGTCGCCGACAACGGGGCTATCCGCCAGAAGCGCCTGTCGCTGAAAACGGATCCCAGGGTGGCGGAGACTGGTGCTTTCGATGGGATAACGCGTTGCTCAGGAACTACGACATTGATGAGGATCGCTGTGGCACCGGCCGCAGCCGCCAGGACCTCAAAGAGCTGCCGCCAGCCCATCCAAGCGAGCAGGTGTTCGACGGGAACTGTGGCGGTCACCGCTCCTATTGATCCCAGCATGATCATGTAGCCGTTGAGCAAGGCAACTCGCTCCCTGGGGAACCAAAGGATGATGGACTTAAGTCCTGCCGTCAGCGCCCCCGCGACGCCAAGCCCGATCATCGCACGCGCGATCAAAAACGACAGGAAGCCGGTCGATACGGCGAACAGTCCGGCGCCCAGTGCTGCGAACCAGAGCAGCGCGCTCTGGACCCGACGCGGACCAAAGCGGTCCAACAATATACCGACCGGGACCTGAGCCGCCGCAAAGACCAGGAAATAGACTGACGTAAGCAGTCCGAGGTTGGCTGACCCAAGCCCGGCATCCGAGCTGAGATCACTCACGATCAAAGCGTTGATCGTCCGAAACAGCTACGAAAGATAGTAGCCAGCAGCAAACGGTAGAAATACGCGCACGGTGAGACGCCACGTCCTTGTAACTTGCATGCCGGCCTTCTTGCTCATCAACTCATTCGAGCCGATAGCGCGTTCGGCTTTTTATAGGCTCGGCTAAATTGCTGCGGTCGTAGGCTGGCGTAGAAAAAGAAGGGTTCGCGCGATGGCGCATAGAGAGCGATCAGTCAGGTCCGCCGGCGGGCTCCTGACGGACGATATCTTCCGGTATCTCACGCAGAAAGCTCTGCCCCTTTTGCAAACGACGCCCGAGCGCCTCGACAAATCCTTCAAACCGCTCCCGGCCTTTTGCCTGCGCAGCCGCCTGCGCGTCGTTCGGTAGCGGTGGCGTAACCGTCAGCCAGAAACGGACGAAGAGAGCCAGCGTCTCGGCCGTTAAACCGACGTCTCGCTCCAGTCTCTGCAGCTGACGCGACAGTCGATCCAGGCGACGGGTAAACGCCGCCTCCCGCCTGTCCGATCCATCCGGCGACAGAAACGAAGCAACGGCCGCCTCCACGATCGCAGACCGGGAGAGCTTCTGGCGATCGGCCAGATCCGAGATCTGCTTCAGAAGCTCTGGCGGGAAATACACGTTCATCCGGTCGCGCATATTGCCTCAGAGCTCCATGCCGTCATTCGGGTCCATGGCGGCTTGACGGGCGACGCCGCGCATTTGCTGACGGAGAAGCCGGGACTGGCGGACCGCGTCCTCGTCGTCGTCAAGAACGACGGCAAATTCCTCGGCTGGCGTCGGTTCGGCCGTCTCCTTGGCGATCGCGACGTGATCGGGGAGTTCGGGCTCGCGACGAAGGCCGCTATTTGCCGAATCTTCCTCCGCTCGCCCCCTTTCGGTTGGAAGCGACGCCGGCTTGGGCGCTCCCAATGCAGACCATCCGTCCGTTCGCGGTGACCGGCCGGATGCGGCTGGATCGGGCGGCGGCAAGACCCGCTCGGTAAACCGCCGATCTTCATAGTAGCGAGCCTTCCGAGCTCGAATCGGCGCCGTCCCCGCCACCATGACGATCTCGTCCATTGGCGAAAGCTGCATGACCTCGCCTGGTGTCAGCAGCGGCCTTGCCGTCTCCTGCCGTGAGACCATGAGATGCCCCAGCCATGGGTTCAATCGGTGCCCGGCATAGTTCTTCATCGCCCGCATTTCGGTCGCCGTACCAAGCGCATCGGACACACGCTTCGCGGTCCGCTCGTCATTGGTCGCAAAGCTGACCCGGACGTGGCAGTTATCGAGGATCGCATTGTTAGGCCCATAGGCCTTCTCGATCTGATTGAGCGACTGCGCGATCAAGAAACTCTTGATGCCGTACCCCGCCATGAAGGCGAGCGCGGACTCGAAGAAATCGAGCCGCCCAAGCGCTGGGAACTCATCCAGCATCATCAGGACACGATGCCGGCGGTCGCGGGCGTGCAAGTCCTCGGTCAGGCGTCGGCCGATCTGATTCAGCACCAGGCGGATCAATGGTTTGGTTCGTGAGATATCCGAGGGAGGCACCACCAGGTACAGCGTCGTGGGGCGGCTATCTGCGATCAGATCGGCAATCCGCCAGTCGCACCGGCAGGTCACCTGGGCCACGACGGGATCGCGGTACAGCCCGAGGAACGACATCGCGGTGGACAGGACGCCTGAACGTTCGTTCTCGGACTTGTTGAGGAGTTCGCGGGCGGTCGAGGCGACCACGGGATGAGCACCCTGCTCGCCAAGATGCGCGGTGGTCATCATCGCCTTCAGCGTCGCTTCGATCGGCCGCTTCGGGTCGGACAGGAAGGCGGCGACGCCAGCCAGGGTCTTGTCGGCCTCCGCGTAAAGGACATGAAGGATGGCGCCGACCAGAAGCGAATGACTGGTCTTCTCCCAATGGTTCCGCTTGTCGAGCGAGCCCTCGGGGTCGACCAGGACATCGGCGACGTTCTGGACGTCGCGAACCTCCCACTCTCCCTGCCGGACCTCGAGCAGCGGATTGTAGGCTGAGGATTTTGGGTTGGTCGGATCGAACAACAGGACGCGGCCATGTCGCGCGCGGAAGCCGGCCGTCAGTTGCCAGTTCTCGCCCTTGATGTCGTGCACGATGGCCGAGCCCGGCCACGCCAACAACGAAGGCACGACAAGACCGACACCTTTGCCGGACCGGGTGGGCGCGAAACACAGGACGTGTTCCGGTCCGTCGTGCCGAAGGTAGTCCCGGGCGAGCTTACCCAGCACCACGCCATCCGGGCCAAGAAGTCCGGCCGCTCGAACCTCTTCTGCATCAGCCCAGCGCGCCGAACCATAGGTCTCAACGTTCTTGGCCTCACGCGCCCGCCAGACCGACATGCCGATCGCCGCCGCGATCGAGATAAACGTCCCCGACGCTGCGATGAAGGCGCCCTCGACAAAGACCTGAGGCGCATAGGCATCAAAGACGAACCACCACCAGAAGAAGATCGGCGGGTAATAGACCTTCAAGCCCGCCAGTTCGAACCAGGGCCGCCCAAGCTCCGGCTGCCAGGCGAGCCGCCAGGCCGTCCACTCGGTCGCGCCCCAGATGGCCAGCAAGACGATCAGGCCGACAACGATCACCTGCCCCCAGAGGATCTTGGTTCCGGACATCCCAAACGTCCTTTGTGCAATTAAATTTGGCGAGTTCAAGCTAGAGGCCTAGGTCGCGCTTGCGACCAAAACCCCATTCGATTCCGCCGCCGTCTTTCACGACGCCGGTGACGTGCTGGCCGAGCCTCTTCTCGAGCTCGCGCGACCAGGGCACGAGCTGGAAGCCCAGCCCGTTATCGATCATGGCGAAGCGCCCCGAGGAGAGCGTCAGACGACGGCGATACGTACCTGCCACATGCTCCCCAGAGGCCGCCTTCACGTGGGGCAGGCCGGTGTCGGCTGAGACCTTTGCGGCCACCTCATTCAGTTCACGTCGGCGCAACGTGTCCAGAAGGTCGCGCTGCAAGATGATGCGTTGGCCCTGCCGCCGCGCCAGGCCCTCCTGGATCAGATGCTCGGTACGGGCTTCGATGGCGTCGCGGGTCTCGCGGCCGAATCCGCCTATGGCGAGCGGCATGGGATCGCGTTCGACCAGCCTGTGGTCGAGCCAGGTCGCGCCTTTCGCGGTGATCTGGCCACCGAGATCGAGATCGGAACGGGTTGCGAGAACCAAGGTGGGGTGCGCATCGCCGGCTTGACCGAAGCGTCGGACTTCGACGATTCCGCCGATCGGCGGTGCATGTTCAAAGGCCTCGATCCCTCGCAAGCGGACGTGGTGCGCGCGCCCATCAGTTCCATCGATCAGCGCGTAAGCCTCACCCGTCAGCTCATCGTGCAGTCCCCGATCGACCAGCCGTCCGATGATCTGGGACGAAGGCTGTCCACCTTCGATGACGAAGTCGGCAACGCCGCGCGCTTCTCCACGCTCGGTAAAGGCGCGGTGCATGGTCTTGATGATGTCGCCGCGCATGCCGAGGTCGCGCAAGCTGCGCTCGGCCTCGAGGCCGACCATCCATTCGCCTGGTGCGGCGGATACGGCAATGCCCATCTTCTCCAGGTGTTGAAGGCGACCGACCATCAGGCGCCGGATCTCGGGAGCTGCGCTGCCGGGATTCTCGGGGCGAAGATCGATGTAGCCGGTCTCATCCGCCGCCAACCGGATCTCCCGATCGAGCCGCGTCCATCGTTCCGCGGTGACTTCCCTCTCCAGCGAATTGCGGATCTCGTGCTCCGGTTTAGGACCCAGTTCGATCCCGACCAGCTCCTCGGCGCGCGAGCGGAGGCCCTGGCTGATGTAGTCGCGGGAGATCACGAGATCCGCACCTTGCTCATCTACTCCCCGAACGAGGAGATGGACGTGAGGGTTGTCCGTGTTCCAATGGTCGACAGCCACCCAATCGAGCCGCGTGCCGAGATCGGTCTCCATCTGCCTGGCAAGGTCGCGGGTAAAGGCCTTCAGGTCGGTCATGTCGCCGGCGTCTTCCGGCGAGACGATGAATCTGAAATGATGCCGGTCGTCCTTGCATCGTTGAGCAAAGGCCGCGCTATCGGCGCGGGCGCAGCCCTCATCGAACATCTCGGTCCTCTCGCCGCTTCGAGTCACGCCGTCGCGCTTCAGGTATGTCAGGTGACCGGTCAGGGGGGCTGAACGGAAGGCTCGCCCTTTGTGGCGAACCACGCGCGCCTTCACCACAACGCGCCGTGTCGGGCTGAACAGTCTGGCGCGGCCAAAGGACAGCCGGCCCCGGCCAAAGGTCGAGCGCCCATAAGCCGCAGAACGCCCGCCAGCCGCGGCCTGACTCGATGTGTGTCCTGCTTTCTTTGCTGCGCGCAGCACCTGGTTGATGAAACTCTTCGGCTTCGGCGCGCGGGTGGTACGGATGCGCCCGGGCCGAACACGCAGATCGCTGTCGCCCACGCTCACGGCAGGGCCCCCCAACGATCAATAGAGCGCAAGGTGCCGAAAACGCGTTTGATTGTATTCGTCAAAATGTAAGGCGCGGCACGCGCCCTGACCGACCGGCACGCCAGAACCCAAGCCATGCCAATGGCTTGCGGTTCGACCGGCGAGCCCCTTTTATCTCGCCTTCCTAATCGGGCATTCAAAGTCAACTCATTCCTACGCTTTTCTTCGACTCTCTGCACTTCAGTCATCACACACGCCTTGCAACAACAACGCGCACACCTCACCAAAGCCGCGACCGCGGTTTGCATTCTCCAGGCGGGGTCCATGCGTTCCTTCGCGTTCAGCACATCGGCCGTCGCATGCTCTTCATCAGGTTCGTAAACAGGGCCGTCCAAGCAGTCTGGCGCTCTCATCACGAAGATGGCAGCAGGCAAGAGATAGCGGACATTCCCCGTTTCGCGGCCCCGCCAGGGGACGCTCACCGCGCGCGCGGATCTCTAATGGTTGCTCCTTCTCAACATGCCGGCTGCAACACCAGCGCTAAACTTTTGCGTCCCCGCAGCAACTACTGCGCAGGCTTCAAACGCAATCTTTGTGTGACCTTGGCGCCGAACCCAACGTGGAAGTCGGTCTGATTGACCCACATCCTGTGCAGGATGCTCGCAAGCTTGCGTGCGACCGCGACGATCGCGCACAGCATGCTCGACCGTTTGGCGATCCGCAGGCCCCACGCCCGCAACGCCGACCGTTTCCTGACCCGTAGCAGCAGGCTTGCTGCCGCCTCGCAGAGCGCCTCGCGAACCGCGACGTCGCCCTGTTTGGTAATTCGGCCTTCGTAGTCGATGGACGTTCCAGACTGGTGTCGCCTCGGCGTCAGGCCAAAATGTGCGCCGACTGTCCGGGATCGTGCAAAACGAAGAGGGTCATCAACACCGACCTTGAACGAAAGGGCGGCAACGGGACCGACGCCAGGTACGGTCATCAACCGACGACAGATCGCATCATGCTGGACGACCTGCAGGAGCACCTTATGCAATCGTTCGTAGCCCTCGAAGATCGACCGGCGTACGTCCAACATGGCCTCAATCATCATGCAAAATACCGGATCGCTGTGCTCGATGAGCTCGCGGACCCGCGCTTCGTATCCCCCTCGTCCAACCATCAGACCGTACGCCCTCAGCGTGCCACGAATGTGGTTTTCAAGGTCGACCAGCTTGCGCTTGAGGAGCTTTCTGTTGGCTAGCAGCGAGCGCATTTTCTGCATCTCGATGTTCTTGACATGGACGGCACGATACCAGCCCAGCCGCATCATCTGCGCGATGCCGCGCGCATCGTTGCGATCCGTTTTGTTGCGCATCGTCGATAACGAAACGCGCATATGGCGCGCTTCCACGACAATGATCGGAAGCCCGGCTGGCTGTAGTTCGCGATAGAGCCAGATGCCAAGCGATGACGCCTCGACTCCCACTCTATCGAGGCGATCCGCGTAGCTCTCCACAGCGGAGCGGATCGCCTCCGGCTCCGTGCTGACCTTCACTTCGCGAACCGTGAGACCCTCACCATCGACGATGCAAAGGCTGGTTTCGTCAAGACCGACGTCCAATCCAACATATAGTTTCATTGGAGCTCTCCATTGTGTGAACGACCACATAAGTGGTTGCACCACGCTCCGGATTCGGCCACCGGGTGACTATCCCCGTGCACCGGTATCTCGAAGCCCGATTTGAAGAGCCGTCCTGCTGTCGTGCCTTCCCACTGCTCTCCCCATTCCCTCCATTCTTCTCCAGAGCACGCCAATGCATGCCAGCTTGCGCATTCAGTCATTGCGAGCCTCCCGCATCAGATCTCGCGACGAACAACCCTGCTGTCCGTGGCACAATGGCGGAGATGTCGTGAACCGAAGCGGCCGTCGGAGATAGGGTCGGCGAGCGCACAGGCTGCAGACGGGCAGAGGCTTTTGAGCTTTCAAGCCGCACAATGAAGATCGATCCCACCGATGGCCGCAGACTTGCAGCGCTGGAGATGGCAATGTCGCTGCCGATGCCTGGCACAAGCTTCTGCAAATAGGCCTGGGTCTCAGCTGGTAATGGACGGCCGGCGAGATGCTCTCCATAACGAGCAGGTCCCGCGTTGTAGGCTGCAAGGAAGCCTGGCGCACCGAAGCGGTCGCGCAGTTCGCGCAGGTACGCCGTACCTGCAAGAATGTTCTCGTGGGGATCGTAGGGATCGTTGCCCAGGTTGTACCGCAGACGTAGCTCCGCCCAGGTTTCCGGCATGATCTGCATCAGCCCCATGGCGCCCTTCGGTGACTTGGCACGCACGTTTCGGGCGCTTTCGACGTCTATGACTGCCAGTATCCAGCGCACCGGCATGCCAAAGCGACGCGAGGCCGCTTCAACGAAATCCGCAAATGAATTGTCAGTTCGATAACTCGCTGTGAGCTCTGCCGGTCGCGTCTCGGCGACAGCAGCAGCGTTACTCACAGTCAGTGCCACGAACAGGGGCACGGCAGCGCACAGGCTCCTCTCGAAAAAATGCAAGAGTGCCGGCGTGCTCGCGCCCGTCCAGGATAAAGCCGCTTCGCGCCGGCCTTTCGGCCGCGCTGGACCGCCGCTGCGCGCGTCGGCTTTGCAAGCTTTGGTCGGGACATGGGGTAATCGCGGAGCAGGCTCCTTGCTAGCCTCTGCGCACTGATTCCCTATCCGAGGAGCAACGCAATGCAGCCGATCACCCAATATGTTGGTCTTGATGTGTCGCTTGAAGAAACCAAAGCTTGTGTAGTCGATGAAGCCGGTAGGACGCTTTGGCGAGGATGTTGCGCGTCGACG
>NZ_JBVVPQ010000034.1:0-82459 GCF_055811695.1 Bradyrhizobium sp. MI1.3
GGTGCAAACCGCGGCAGGCCATTCCTCACGGAACAGGTCGAGAATAACTGATCGCGCTATTACAAGGGTGGGCAAAGGCGCTTAGCGCCGTGCCCACCATCTTCCCGCGATTGCGACCTGTAATGGTGGGCACGCTTCGCTTTGCCTCACCCTACGACTTCACTCCACGGTCTTGGTCAGACCAACCCGCATGTCCGTGGCGGTGAAGACGCAGATGCCGTCGGCCAGCACGCGACCGTCGGCAATTCCGAGCACCAGCTTGCCGCGCCGGACCATCCTCATGGAGACTTCGTAGCGCACGCGTTGCGCGTTCGGCGTGACCTCGCCCGTGCACGCGACCTCGCCGACGCCGATGGCGCGGCCCTTGCCCGGGGAGCCCGACCATCCCAGCCAATAGCCGACCATCTGCCACATGGCATCCAGCCCCAGAGAGGCCGGCATCGTGGCATCGCCGCGATAGTGGCAATCGAAGAACCAATGGCCCGGCGCGATGTCGAGCTCGCCGACGATATGGCCCTTGCCGAACTCGCCGCCGTCCAGGCTGATCTCCGTGATGCGATCCATCATCAGCATCGGCGGCGCCGGTAATTGCGCATTGCCCGGGCCGAAATAGCCGCCCTCGCTCGATCTCAGCAGCTCATCCCTCGTGTAGGACGGTTGCGGCGTGTGAAAATCATGCGGGTTGGGCAAGACGACAAGTCCTCCGGATGCTCGCGGGCGGACCCCTCAAGGCGGCGAGAGAGATGTCGTTCGTCCGGTCAGAATGTCAAGCGCGGGTGGCGGTGCGTGGCTTCGGCGTCACGCCACCCGGTTGTGCGTCTCGACTGCGAATTCCGGATCGGCCTCGCAGATCACGCGGTTGCGGCCGTTGCGTTTGGCGGCGTAGAGGCAGGCATCCGCGCGTTCGATCAGCGCATCGGTGTCGTCGCCCGGCTTGAGCATGGAGACGCCGACCGAGATGGTGACGCGGCCGAGGATTTCGCCGGTGGACTTCTTTTTCAATTCCTTGGCCATCACCGCGCGGCGGATGTGATCGGCCACCGTGAGGGCCTGGCGCAGCGCGGTGTTGGGCAGCACGACCGCGAATTCCTCGCCGCCATAGCGGGCGGTGATGTCCTGGCCCTTGATGGTCTGCTTCAGCGACAGGCCGACCAGCCGCAGCACCTGGTCGCCGGTGAGATGACCGTAGGAATCGTTGAACGACTTGAAATGATCGATGTCGACCAGCAGCAGCGACAGCGGCTCACCGGAGGCGAGCGCGCCTTCCACGGCCATGTCGATCATGCGATCGAAATATTTGCGGTTGCCGAGCCCCGTCAGCGGATCGGTGAGGCTCTCTGCGCGGATCGCCTCCAGGCTCTGCTGGAGGTTGCTGATCTCGCTCTTCGACAGCGTCAGCCGGTCTTCCAGCGCCTTGTTGGTCTCGCGCATCTCGCGGGTCGAATGCAGCAGCGTCTCGACGATCGACTTGAGCTGCTCGCGGCTCTTGGCCGATGACAGCTTTTCGGTCGCGCCCGACAGGCTGGCATCGTAGGAGCCGGTCATCCCGAGCGCGTCGCCGAGGACCTTCATCACGTCGTCGATCTCGCCGATGACGCGCGCGCCGACCTTGTCGATGCGGTCGGTAGTCTTGATGTGGGAGAGGTAGGTCTCGTAGATCTGATCGAGATCGGCTTCGGTGAGCTTGCCGCTCCGCGCCAGCGTCTCGTTGATGATCTTGTTGAGTGGAGCGTTGTAGCCGGTGGCGTAGACGTACCAGATCTCGTAATTGCGGGGAATTGCCGTCTGCCGTAGCGATCGGATCTGACCGAGCGCTACCTCGGCGAACGCCATCGTGCGTTCGTGTTCGTCGAGCACCTTGACCACGGAACATACCCCACAGCGATCAGCGTGCCGGCGACCGCAGCAATACTTAAATTATGTTCGTAGGCTAACGGACGATCGTGAACGCCCCGTAAATATACGTCCACGAATGCATCCGAAAAAGTGCGCGCCAGCTTGGTTTCAACCAAAGCCGGGCGCGTATCGTGCTTCAGGCGCCGGCGGGGGAGCGAACCGGACGCAGCAGAAATGCCGGCAGATGCGAGTGGTCGCCCGGCTCGCTGTCGGCCTCGCGTTGGCGGCGCGGCTCGGGACGGCCGATCGACGGCACATGCGACGGATTGGCCTGCTGGCGCGCACCGTCACGCGGCTCGGATGCTGGCCTGGCTTCGCGCGGAGGTCTTGCCTCACGCGAAGGTCTGGCTTCACGCGAAGGTCTTGCTTCACGCGAAGGTCTTGCCTCGCGCGCGGGCTTTGCTTCGGAAGCGGGCCTTGCCTCGGGAACGGACCGTGCTTCGACAGAAGGCTGTGCCTCGCCACGTGGTTCGCGCGGCTCATGGCTGCGTTCGCGATCGCGACCGCGCTGCGGCTTGCCGCGTCCGCCGCGTGAACGTTCACGGCCGCGCTGCTCGCGCGGACGCTCGCTCGCATCGGATGCATCGGTGCGGACTTCGAAATCGCCTTCGGCGCGCGGAATGCTCTGGCCGATCAGCTTCTCGATCGCCACCATCGACTTCTGGTCGAGCGGCGTAACGAGCGAGATCGCCATGCCGGACCGGCCTGCGCGACCGGTGCGGCCGACGCGATGGACATAGTCGTCGGGATGGTGGGGAACGTCGAAATTGAAGACGTGGCTGACCTCGGGGATGTCGAGGCCGCGGGCGGCGACGTCGGACGCGACCAGGAGGGGCAGCTCGCCCTTGCGGAACTGCTCGAGTGCCGCCGTGCGGGCCGACTGGTCCATGTCGCCATGAAGCGCACCGACGCTGAAGCCGTGCTTTTGCAGCGATTTGTGAACGACGGCGACGTCGCGTTTGCGATTGCAGAAGATGATCGCGTTCTGGAGATCCTTGGCCTCGCGCAGCAGTCGGCGAAGCAGCTCGCGCTTCTCGTGCGCCTCGCGCCCGGCCGGGACCTGGCACTGCGTAACGGTGACAGCGGTCGTGGCAGGCTTCGATACCTCGACCTTCTGCGGATTGTGCAGGAAGGTTTCGGTGATGCGCCGGATCTCCGGCGGCATGGTCGCGGTGAAGAACAGGGTCTGCCGCGTGAACGGGACGAGCTTGCAGACGCGCTCGATGTCGGGAATGAAGCCCATGTCCAGCATGCGGTCGGCTTCGTCGATGACGAGCAGCTCGACGCCGGTGAGCAGCAGGCCGCCGCGCTCCGTGTGGTCGAGCAGGCGGCCGGGAGTTGCGATCAGCACGTCAACGCCGCGCGTCAGCTTGGCATCTTGGTCGCCGAAGGAAACGCCGCCGATCAGGAGGGCGACGTTGAGTTTCTGGCCCGCGCCGTAGCGGTCGAAGTTTTCCTTCACCTGCGCCGCGAGTTCGCGGGTCGGCTCGAGGATCAGGGTGCGCGGCATGCGCGCCCGGGCGCGGCCCTTTTCAAGAATGGTGAGCATCGGCAGCACGAAGGCCGCGGTCTTGCCGGTGCCGGTCTGGGCGATGCCGAGCACGTCCTTGCGAGCGAGGACGTGAGGGATCGCCTGTTCCTGAATGGGGGTGGGGGTGGTGTAACCGGTGGCCGCCACTGCGGCGAGGACTTTTTCGGATAGTCCGAGATGGGTAAAAGACATTGAGCCTCTGGTCGAAACCGCCGTTCGGAATCGAGGGTAATAAGGCTGTCGCGTTCCACCCCGAAACGGCGCGCTCTCAAAGAAGCTGGGGGTGCTGACTCACGCGAACAAAGCGCCAGGCTCAGGAATCGCTCTTCGATCTGAGCCGCGTCGCCACGGAACATAGGCGGGAATCGGCCAAAGTCAATGGAGCAGGCGCGGGAAGGCCCTAAAAAACCTGAGGTTTTCGCCCAAATAGCGGGCGAGGCTGCGGTTTTCCGCCCAATCCGGCGATCGGCCGGAGCTGTCCAAACGTCGGCTAACGTCCTTCCGAACCTTGGGCCCGGAAGTCGCCGGGGGCCATCCCGTAGGCGGCGTTGAAGACTCGGTAATAGGTCGCGAGGCTGTCGAAGCCGCAGGAGGTCGCGATGTCGGCGATCAACCGGTCCGGGGCTTCGCGCATCAAGCGGCGGCTCCGGTTCAGGCGTTCCTCCGTCACGGTTTGCGAGAAACTCTTGGCCGCGCTTTCGAACAGCATATGCAGGTGACGCACGGAGATGCCGAGCAGGTCGGCCACCATGGTCGGCGCCAGATTTGGGTCTTGCAGGTGGCGCGCGATCAGGCGCCGTGCGTGCGAGAGCCGGGCGGTCCGCAGCGCGGCCTGCCCGAGGCGGCCGCTGGACCGCAGGATGCCGCGCTCGATCAACGCCAGATGGGCTAAAGCCTGGACGAGGGAAGCGGCATCGGCGGCGCCGTCGTCACCTGCGGCAACCGCACCGAGATCGGCGAAGCAGGCGCCAAGCAGGGGCGCCAGGGTGGAATCGTCGAACGTCCGGGGCGCAAGCTCGCGCATGCGCTTGTCCTGCGTGGAGAGGCCGATCACGGGAATCTTCAGGATCCGCAGGTGGAAGCCTCCTGCGCCGAGGGGCGTCGTGCGATAGGGCAGGTCCGTATGGCTGGTGGCGAAGCTGCCATTGGCGATCGTGAAATCGCTGCCGCGCATGCCGCCGAACCAGCCGCCGCTGCCAAGCTGCTGATAGACGCAGATGCTGTCGCCCGGCGCGTGAGCGATGTCGGTCATGCTGCGCTCGACATTGTAGTGCGAGGCCTTCAGCTCGACGAGGCCCGCTCCGCCAAGCTGACGCAGCGAGAATTCGCCGAAGAAGTCGGCGCGGCGTTCGCGCTCGAGTTCGGCGGTGACGCCGAACAGGCCCTTGGCGCGCACCTCGCGCCAAAAGTCGAAGCGATCGTGCGGCTCGACCTCGTCGGTGCACCAGCGATACACGGCGGCCCCTCGCTTCCAGCGGAATTGCCCACAAGAATTGATTGAGAAAAAGCAGATTCCAGCGGGATCTGCCATAGGCTAGACGACAGAACCTGAGTCCTCAGGGCTGTTGAACCAGCGCTATGGCTGGGCCGACTATCACATCAACGACGCGGTTCCCATGAACCGCTGTTCGAAGGAACCGGCGTGGGCTGTTCTTGAGGGATTTTCGATGACGCGTCGGCTTTTCAGAGTACTGGCAGCGCTTGGCCTCGCGGCCGGCCTCAGCGGTTTCGCGCTTCCCGCCTGTGCCGAGAAGCGCGTTGCGCTCGTCGTCGGCAACAACGACTACAGGAATGTTCCGAAACTGCTCAAGGCGGTCAACGACGCCCGCACCATGGGCGATACGCTAAAGCAGCTCGGCTTCTCGGTGATGGTCGCCGAAAACCAGAGCCGGCAGCAATTTTCGGAGACGCTGCTCGCGTTCGATCGGACGATCGAGCCCGGCGACACCGCGTTCTTCTTCTATGCCGGCCACGGCTTCGAAATCGCAGGCCAGAACTACCTGCTGCCGACGGACGTGCCGGCGGCCACGGAAGGGCAGGAAGAGCTGGTGCGTGACGCCTCCATCCTGGCCGATCGCATCGTCGAGCGCCTCCAGAACAAGAAGGCGCGAACCTCGATCCTGGTGTTCGACGCCTGCCGCAACAACCCGTTCGAGCGCAAGGGTACCCGCGCCGTCGCCGGTGGCGGCGGGCTTGCCTCGATGGTGCAGCTGCCCGAAGGCGTGTTCTCGGTCTTCTCCGCGGGCCCGCGCCAGACCGCGCTCGACCGTCTCTCCAATGACGACGCCAATCCCAATTCGGTGTTTACGCGCACCTTCGCCAAGGAACTGCTCCAGCCCGGCGAGAACCTGGTGCAAGTGGCGCAGCGTACGCGCCGTCTCGTCAGCGAGATGGCCGACACCGTCAAGCACAGGCAAGTGCCGGTCTATTTCGATCAGATGGTCGATGACGTCTTCCTCGGCGGCGTCGCGAAGGATGCCGCCGCGCGCCCGGCCGATCCGCCGGCGCAGAAGCTCGCGGCGCTGCCACCGGTCTCGGTGCCGCGCGTGCCGAAGGAGGAGACCACCAACGCGCCGATCGCGAGCTTCTCGCGCCACAATGGCGGCTGGAGCGTGGTGTTCTCCTTTGCCGATCCGACCCTCGGCGTTTCCTGGCGCATGGCCGGCAATGGCGACTTCCGCGAAACCGGCTTCATCGATACGCTCGACCCGCGCACGCGCAAGAGAATGCCGAACCCGTCGATCGAATTGCCGCCGGACGCGCAAGCCGGCACCATCGAGGTCCGCTATGTCGACCAGTCCGGTGACATGCAGGGCCCGTTCCCGATCAGGTTCAATCCCGAAGCCGCGCTGATCCGCGACCAGCGCAAGATCCTCGACATGACCGCGACGAGCTGGCTGTCATTCCGCGAGTTCAACGGGCTGCTGGTCTACTACACGCACCTCGTGTCCTACCGCTGCGCCATCCGCGAGGTGCGCATCGGCATCGACACCGCCGTTCCGAACCAGGTCTTGAAGATGCCGGGCTGCGACATGCGCGATCCCAGCGCGATCAGCGCCGGCATGCCGCTCTACATGAAGCTCGCGCCGGCAACGCAGTTCATCTCGGTGGAGCTGACCTATCGCGACGGCAGCGTGTCGGAGATCAAGAGCTTCCGCAGCGCGAACCGCAGCAACAATTGAGGTGTCGAGCAGGACGCGTCCGCCGTAGCTATTCGCGGCGCTTCCTGATGAAGCGCTTGACGGCCTCGATCAAGGGCGGAGTCGGCAAGAAGAACGCGCCCATCGCGATCGAGATGATGACGCGGCGCAGCAGGAACTTCTCCTACTCCTCGTACGGATAACCGTTCTGTTCGATGCGCACCGGCGCAAGCGGCGGCCTGCGCGGTGCGATCATGATCAAGACGAAAAGCACGTTGATCAGGATCCAGACGCCGAGCAGTATGAGGATTGTCTGCACTGCCATGTCCTGAATCAGTCGGAATTGGTGGCAAGGCTAACGGCCATTCACAATCGCGGCAAATGAATCTTGCTTGCTGCACTGCACAGAAACCTTGACCCGTAAATGAGGGCCCGGCCGTGAAACCCGTACCTCGCAGCATCCCCAGGGCTCTTCGTTGAAAGTGCGGTGCTGCATCGTCGGCGGCGGACCGGCCGGCATGATGCTCGGCTATCTCCTCGGGCGCGCCGGCATCGATGTTGTGGTGCTGGAGAAGCATGCGGATTTCTTCCGCGACTTCCGCGGCGACACCGTGCATCCCTCGACACTCCAGGTGATGGACGAGCTCGGCCTGATCGACGGATTTCTGAAGCTGCCGCATCAGCGCTTGCAGAAGATGGACGGCCTGTTCGGCGGTCCCCGCGTTCGCATCGCCGATCTCAGCCGCCTCCGCACCAAGTACCCGTTCATCGCTTTCATGCCGCAATGGGATTTCCTGAATTTCCTGCGCGAGGCCGGCCAGCGCTTCGCTTCGCTGAAGGTGATGATGAACACGGAGGCCGTCGATCTGATCCGCCACGGCGAGACCATCGCCGGCGTGCGGGCGAACACGCCTGATGGCATCGTGGACATCGAAGCCGATCTCACCATCGCCTGTGACGGCCGGCATTCGACCGTGCGACAGCATTCCGGCCTCGAGGTCGAGGAGATCGGCGCGCCAATGGACGTGCTGTGGTTTCGCGTCGGCCGCAAGGCGAACGAGACCGAGAACGTGTTCGCGCGCGTCGAGCCCGGCAAGATGATGATCACCTTCGACCGCGGCGACTATTGGCAGTGCGCCTATGTCATCGCCAAGGGACAATACGACGCGGTGAAGGCGAGGGGATTGCAGGCGCTGCTTGACGAGGTCGTCCGCATGGCGCCGATCCTGAAGAACGGCATTGCCGACGTGAAGAGCTTCGACGATTTCAAGCTGCTGACCGTTGCGATCAACCGCCTGAAGCGCTGGACGCAGCCGGGCCTGCTTCTCATCGGCGACGCCGCCCATGCGATGTCGCCGGTCGGCGGCGTCGGCGTCAATCTCGCCGTGCAGGATGCGGTCGCGACCGCAAATTTGCTGGCGGACAAGCTGCAGCACGGCTGTCCGTCGGAGAACGAGCTCGACGCCGTGCGCCGTCGCCGCGAATTCCCGGTGAAGATGACGCAGCGAATGCAGATGATCGTGCAGAACAACATCATCAGCGGCGCCTTGCGAGGCGGCGACCGGCCGTTGAAAGTGCCGCTGATCGTGCGCCTGATCACCGCGCTGCCGTGGCTCCAGGGCATTCCGGCGCGCCTGATCGCGCTTGGCGTCCGGCCCGAGCACGTGCAGTCGAAGGCTGCGGCGGCACGGTAGCGCAAGGACCCGGTAGGGATAACGCGGCGTTAAATCGCGCTCAGGGCGTTGCCTGCGTACAACAGTTCAGATGGATTGAAGGCGCGCTGCTTGCCAATCCGGCGTCTTAACTGTCTTGATTCAAATTTGAGTAAGACCTGCGTGTGAGCGTGCACCCATCAAAGGACACGGGGTGTACCATGCGTACCAAGTTGATTGCCGCCTTCGCCTGCACGACCGCTCTGGTTTCGACGGGCGCCGCTTCCGCCGCCGATCTCGGCGCGCGCTACACGAAGGCGCCGGCCTATATGGAGTCGATGTTCAACTGGACCGGCTTCTATGTCGGCGGCCACATCGGCGGCGCATGGACCAACGAGCAGTTCATCAACAACGGGACCGGCGCGCCGTTCGGCGATCTGACCCTGGGGCAGGGCTACCGTCAGCGCAGCGCCGGCATCATGGGCGGCGCCCAGATCGGCTACAACTGGCAGGCCAACAACTACGTCTTCGGTATGGAAGGCACGATCTCCGGCCTCGACAACAAGGGCACGGTCGTGAACACGGCATTTGCTCCGGGCGGCAACGTCTTTGATTGGCGCGCCAATGTGCTTGCCACCGTCGTCGGTCGCGCGGGCTTCGCCGTGCAGAACAACCTGTTCTACATCAAAGGCGGCTATGCCGGCGTGAACAACCGTCTGTCGGTCACCGATACGGTCGGTCCGGCCACCGGTTCCGGCGGTCAAACCCATTGGGCCAACGGCTGGACCGTCGGTGCCGGCTGGGAATACGGCATCACCCGCAACTGGATCGTCGGCCTCGAATACAACTACGCAGCCTTCGCCAGCCAGACCTATCAACTTGGCGGCACGTCGGGCAACTACAGCTTCGATGCCAAGCCGCGCGACATCCAGTGGGCCGTCGTGCGCGCCAGCTACAAGTTCGACGCGCCAGTCATCGCCCGCTACTGAGTGGGTCAACGAACGACCAAGCAGCCATAAAAGACGATCACTACCCAAATTCAAAAGCCCCGGCATTGTCCGGGGCTTCTTTTTTGTGTGCAGGTTTATCGCGTACGATCTACGCCATCACCGAGAACCCGCCATCGACGGGGATCGCGGTGCCGGTGACGAAGTTAGAGGCGGACGAGGCAAGGAACACGGTAATGCCGGCGAAATCGTCGATGTCGCCCCACCGCCCCGCAGGCGTGCGTGCCAGCACCCGCTCGTGCAATCCCGATACCTGCTGCCGCGCACCGCGGGTCAGGTCAGTGTCGATCCAGCCCGGCAGGATGGCATTGACCTGGATGTTGTCGGGCGCCCATGCGTTGGCGCAGGCGCGCGTGTACTGAACGATGCCGCCCTTGCTCGCCGCGTAGGCCGTCGCGAAGCTCGCGCCGAAGATCGACATCATCGAGCCGATGTTGATCACCTTGCCGTTGCCGGACGCCTTCAGCGCCGGATAGGCCAGCTTCGAGCACAGGAAGGCGCTGGTGAGGTTGGTGTTGATCACCGTATTCCACTCGTCGAGCTCGAGCTCGTGCGGCGGCTTGCGGATGCTCATGCCGGCATTGTTGATGAGGATGTCGATGCGGCCGAGGTCCCCGACGACACGCTCGACCATCGCGGCGATGGCCGCCTTGTCGGTGACGTCGGTGGGAACACTGATCGCCTTCACGCCGCGTTGACTGAGATCGGCAACGGCGGCGGTAGATTTGGCTTCGTTGCGTCCGACCACGGCGATGTTGGCGCCGGCGTCGGCGAGGCCACGGGCCATGCCGAGCCCGATGCCGCCATTGCCTCCCGTGACGATCGCGACCTTGCCGCGGAGATCGAACCGACTGGATGTCATGCTGCTATTCCCTGGTTTCTTTTATTGGTTGCTCTGCCAGATCAGCACCAGCCCGAAGCCGGCCATGGCTGCGCCATAGCCGGCCCATTGCAACTGGTTGACCATGAAGCTCGATCGCGGCCACGCGACGGTGCCCGTGCCCTGTCCGATCCAGAGCAGCCCGACGGCAAGGGCAAACAGGCCTGCTACAAGCAGAAATCTGCGCATGCATTCCTCCCCATTGGTCCGCTCTGTCGTGCCGCAGCATGACGATAGCCGCGGCCCGAAAACTTGCCGGGAGACTAGCCGTAGCCGTGGTCGGGATACAATGGCTGCTGATGCAGGCCGCAGGGTGAATGCATGTCCACGCAAGGTCCGCTGAAGCACCGTACAACGAAAAAGCCCCGGCGATGCCGGGGCTTTGACGTCTGAAGATTAGGTCAGATCAGATCAGTACTTCGCGACGACCGGACCGGTCCAGTTGAAGCGGTAGACCAGCGAAGTCGAGATCGTCTGGTTCCAGGTGTTGGCGCGGATGTCGCGGCCCACAAGGACGTTGCCAGCATCGAACAGTTCGTTCTGGGTCTTGGCGTTGTAGAAGGCCGAGCGATATTCGGTCTTCATGAACCAGCCGGGCGACTGGATGCCGAAGATGTTCAGGTTGTTCTCGACGCCGCCGCCGACGAACCAGCCATTGCGGTTGTAGCTGTTGAGATGGATACCGGCGGGCACGCCGGCCAGGGTCATGAAGTTGGTCTGGCCGAAGTGAGCGCCCGAGTAACCGCCGTTGACGTAGGAGAGAACGTTCGGAGCGACCAGCCAGCCGAGGCGGACACCAGCGGCCCAGGAATCTTCCAGCTTCTGGTTGCCAGTGATGCCAGCGATCGGATCCTGGATGGTAGCACGGATGCTGCCGAACTGACCGTCAGCGAATACGCCGGCGACCCAGGTGCCGCTGAACTGCCAGTCGTAGCCGAGACCGACGGTGCCGAACCAGCCCGAGCCACCCTGGCGCTGATCGATCGTCAGGGGAACTGCGCCGACCGTGGTCTGCACGCGCTGGTCAGCGGCCGAGAGGCCGCCGCCGGCGCCGCCGAAGAGATAGAAGCCGGTCCAGCTGGCGACAGGCGCTGCCATCGGGGCCTTCACGTAGGGACGGGCGCCAAGGTCAGCGGCCGAGGCCGAACCGGTCATCGCGGCAACCGCGGTCAGTGCGAGCAAAATCTTCTTCATCTTAAAATCCCCAAGCTTTGGTCTGTCTGGCAGGCGCGAGCGCACTGAAGTCCGTGTCATCTGATGTCCCGGACTATACCTGCTTCTCTCCGAAATGCTGTTGCAGAGCAGGCACAGTTGCCGGGAAACGCCGCACGGCAGGGATTCCGAGTGTCGCTGTCGAAGTATGAAATAACCCTGCATTATCAAAGTGATACGCCGAATTTTGCGATTTGTATTTTGGTAACTTCTCGTTAGTGAATCCGGCTTTGTCCGAAACGGAGGCAATCCTGCATCAGCCTGACTGGGTGAGTCGTTGGCCGAGTCGCGATGCGACGAGGCAGGGAATCACCGAAATCGAGGCGGACCGTTGGCAGGATGGTCGGGCAGGATCGGCGGGCAGGATCGGCGGGAAAGAGCGGTTGTCGTCCCCAAAAACAAAAGAGCCCCGGGCTTCATGCCGGGGCTCTGGATGGGATACGACCGGGTAGCGCCTGCGGATCAGACGTCCAGCAAATCGTCATTGGCGAATTCGGCCTTGTCCGAGATGAACGCGAAGCGCGCTTCGGCCTTGGTGCCCATCAAGCGCTCCACCGAATCCGCCGTGGTGTCGCGGTCGTCGGCGAGCAGAACCACTTTCAGCATGGTCCGCTTTGCCGGATCCATGGTGGTTTCCTTGAGCTGCGCCGGCATCATTTCGCCGAGGCCTTTGAAGCGATTGACCTCCACCTTGGCGTTGGCGTTGAACTCGCTCTTGATCAGCGCTGCCTTGTGCGCGTCATCGCGGGCGTAGACCGACTTCGTGCCGTTGGTCAGCTTGTAGAGCGGCGGCACGGCGAGGAAGAGATGGCCTTCGTCGATCAGCCGCGGCATCTGCCGGTAGAAGAAGGTGATCAGCAGCGAAGCGATGTGCGCACCGTCGACATCGGCGTCGGTCATGATGATGATGCGCTGATAGCGCAGATCCTCTTCGCGATACTGCGCGAGCATCCCGCAGCCGATCGCCTGCACGAGGTCGGCGAGCTGCGTATTTGCCGTCAGCTTGTCCTTGCCGGCGGACGCGACGTTGAGGATCTTGCCGCGCAGCGGCAGCACGGCCTGGGTTTTGCGGTCGCGCGCCTGCTTGGCGCTGCCGCCGGCCGAGTCTCCCTCGACGATGAAGAGTTCCGAGCCGTCCAGACCGGCATCGCTGCAATCGGCGAGCTTCCCGGGCAGACGCAGCTTCTTGCCGGCGGTCTTGCGCGCGGTCTCCTTCTCTTGCCGGCGGCGCAGCCGCTCCTCGGCGCGGTCAACCACGAAGTCGAGCAGCCTGTTCGCCTGGTTCGGATTGCCCGACAGCCAATGGTCGAACGGATCCTTCATCGCCTGTTCGACGATGCGCTGCGCTTCGGCCGTGGCAAGGCGATCCTTGGTCTGGCCCTGGAATTCGGGCTCGCGCACGAATACCGAGAGCATCACGGCTGCGCCGACCATCACATCTTCAGACGTAATGGACGACGCGCGCTTTCCCTGGCCGACGCGCTCGGCGTGATCCTTCAGGCCGCGCAGCAGCGCGCTGCGCAGGCCGGATTCGTGCGTACCGCCGTCGGGCGTGGGCACGGTGTTGGTGTAGGAGGAGAGGAAGCCGTCGGCATCCGCGGTCCAAGCCACCGCCCATTCGCAGGCGCCATGCGCGCCGTTGCGGCCCGATTTGCCGGAGAAGATGTCGGGATGCACCAGCGTGTCGGCATGGATCGCGGCGGCCAGATAGTCCTTGAGCCCACCTGGAAAGTGGAACGTCGCTTCCGCCGGCACGTCGTCGACGCCTTTGAGCAGTTCGGGCGCGCAATTCCAGCGGATCTCGACACCGCCGAACAGATACGCCTTCGAACGCGTCATCTTGAACAGGCGCTGCGGCTTGAACGCGGCTTTGGCACCGAAGATATCGGTGTCCGGCTTGAAGCGCACGCGGGTTCCGCGGCGGTTGTTGATCTTGCCGAGATCCTCGAGCTTGCCCTTCGGGTGCCCGCGCTCGAACGTCATGCGATAGAGTTTCTGGCTGCGCGCGACCTCGACCTCGAGCAGCGAGGAGAGGGCGTTCACCACGGAGATGCCGACGCCGTGCAGGCCGCCCGAGGTCTCGTAGACCTTGGAGTCGAACTTGCCGCCCGAATGCAGCGTGCACATGATGACTTCGAGCGCCGACTTCTTCGGGAATTTTGGATGCGGATCGATCGGGATGCCGCGGCCGTTGTCTGTGACGGTCAAAAAGCCGTCCGCGCTCAACTCGACTCCGATGAAGGTCGCGTGCCCCGCCAGCGCCTCGTCCATCGAGTTGTCGATAACTTCGGCGAAGAGGTGATGCAGCGCCTTCTCGTCGGTGCCGCCGATATACATTCCGGGCCGGCGGCGCACCGGTTCCAGACCTTCGAGCACCTCGATGTCGGCTGCCGTGTAGTCGGCCTCGGCGCCGCCCGCACGTGGGGCGGCCTTGGCGGCGCGGGGCTTGGGCTCATCGCCGCCGAAAAAATCGTCTTTTGCTTTGGGCTTCAACTGCTTGGACATATATCTTTATGCGCTTTGAGGGCCGCATGAGCGGCGAATCGGTTGGGCCGACTATGCCACTTCTGACCTGGAAAGGTTATCGCAGGCCGGGCCGGGCGGTGTGGTTGGGAGCCAATCCCGGCGATTTTACGCCGCAGCCCCATCAATTCCCGCCAATGTGACGTTCCGGTCCGGTCTGGATCGGACTTTGTGACTTGATGTCACACAAGTCCTTGGCTTACCAGTCCTTTTCATCGAGCAGCACCTTCAGGCAGGGCGGAAAGGCTATTTTGAATGGAGCAGTATGCGCACGCGCTGGCCGATTTCGTGCGCGCTCATCAGACGTGGGCAGCTCCCATCGTGTTCGTGCTCGCCTTCGGGGAGTCACTCGCGTTCATCTCGCTGCTGATCCCGGCCTGGGGCGCGCTGGTCGCGATCGGCGCGCTGATCGGGGTGAGCGGCATCAGCTTCTACCCGGTCTGGATCGCCGGCGGCATCGGCGCAGCACTCGGGGACTGGGTCTCCTACTGGTTCGGCTATCGCTACAAGGAGCATGTCGCCCAGATGTGGCCGCTCTCGCGCTATCCGGAACTCCTGCCCAGGGGTGAGGCTTTCGTGCGCAGCTGGGGCGTGCCGAGCATTTTCATCGGACGCTTCTTCGGCCCCTTGCGTGCCTCCGTGCCACTTGCAGCCGGCATTTTCGAGATGCCCTATTGGAGCTTCCAGGCCGCCAATTTCGTCTCGGCGCTGATCTGGTCGGCGGCGCTGCTGCTGTTCGGCGACGTGATCGCGAAGATCATGGAATGGCTCTGGCGCGTGGTGTGACAAAGCGCGCGGCTTGGAAGGTCGTGGAGAAACTTAAAAGTTGTTCTTTCCGAGAGTGCGGCTGGTAATTTTCACCTGCTAGTTGAGCTGCCGACCTGACGGCCGAGCGCTCAGCATATGATCGTACGAATTTGTTCAGCTTTTCTGGCAGCATCGCTACTCTCGTCGCCGTGCATGAAACTGCGTGCCGCCGAGTCACCGGATAGCGACGGTAGGCCCGGCTGGATCGACCCGGGCTGGCGCCGAACGGTGGCCCGCGATGCCGTTAGCTTCGATGAGAACGGGCTCAGCACCGAGGTCTTCGAGTTCGAAATCAAGGCGCTCGACGAGAAGGGCGCAGCAGCCATCGCGCAGCAACGTTTTCAATACAACAGCTATTTTGACGATTTGACGTCAATCGAGCTTGCCACTCTCAAGGCAGACGGCGGCGTGGTCGCGGTGGATCAGCGCGCCATTCGCGATCAACCGGCATCGACAGATTCCTCATCTCCCTATTTCGACGAGGTGCGCGACAGGATCATCGCCTTTCCGCATGTTGCTCCCGGCGACAGCATCCGCGGGCGTCTGGTCTACAAGGCCAAGCAGCCGAGATTTCCGGGTGAGTTTGCGCGCTTTTGGAGCGAGCCGGCTAACCAGCCACCCGAGTTACTCGAAGTGACCGTTGACGGACCGGCATCCAGGCCGCTGCGGATCGCATTGCGCAACGTCGAGCACCATGAAGAGAGAGTGAACGATCGGATCATCCATCGGGTGCGTTTCCGGCGAGACGCGCCGAGACCCCGGCAGATCGACGAGGAGACTCTCGCGGGTGCAGAGCGTTTCGAGGTGAGCACGTTTGCTGACTATTCCGCTTTCGCGGCGACGCTGAACTCCCGCAACGCCCCCATGGCGCGACCGGATGAGAGGATTACACGACTTTCGCAGGAGATCGTCGGCGACGCCATCGGCGCACGCGCGAAGATCGAGCGCATCTACAATTGGGTGGCCCGTAATATCCGCTACGTCGGCATTGGCCTCGAGGACGGCGGCTGGACGTCTCAGCCCGCCTCGGCCGTGCTTGCGTCGCGCTATGGCGACTGCAAGGCGCACGCGACACTGTTCAAGGCGCTGCTCGCCGCCCAGGGCATAGAAGCCAATCTGGTCGCGGTGAACTCGGACGCAAGGTACATGCTCACCGAAGTGGCGACGCCAAATTTTGACCACGCGATCGCTTACGTCCCGGAGATTGACCAGTACCTCGATCCGACAGCCTCTCTCTTTGCCTTCGGATCGCTGCCGCCGGAGCTTGCGGGCAAGCCGGTCCTCAACATCGACAGAGGTGCCTTGGGCCGCATCCCCATGACCGAGCCGGCGCGCTTCCGGCTGGCCGCGGAAACGGACTACGTCCTTGGCAAGGACGGGAAGCGCGAGGTCCGGTCGATCCTGTCCGGGACAGGCGTCGGTGCACAATTAGGACGCGTGGTCGCGCAGGGCTTGGATGATGCGGATCGGCGGATGGCCGCCAGCCGGCTGATCGAGCAGGCCGGCCTGACCGGCACCGGTGATTATACTTACCCCAATCCGCGCGAGCTGACGGACAACTACGCCATCACGTCAACATTTCAGATCAGCAAAGCCCTCGAAGTTGATCGGCCCACGCGCGTCAGGATGTTGCCTTTGACGGATCCAAGGCAATCGCTCTTGCGGTTGGTTGCGCGCCAGGCGAGCGGGCGGCCGTTTGTTTGTCGGCCGATGGAATACCGCGAGGCCGCTTCGCTCACGATTCCCGAAAACACTTTCTTCTACGAAAAACCGGCGCCGGTCGTCTATTCGGCGACTTTCGAGGGCAGGACAGGCTACGGAGACGTTCACGGCCGGATTGACGTGAGTGGTACCATTGACCTCGATGGCCGAACCATTCGTTCCAACGCAGTTCTTCGCCTTACACTCGATGCGCCGGTCTGTCCGGCAGAGTTTGCTCCGGCAATCGAGAAAGGGTTCGATAAGCTTGACGAGTTCAAGTACGGGCTGATCGGCGTGACCTCGAAAGGCGGATCCTCGGTCATCGACGTCAGCGCCGACTTCAAGGACGGCGTGAGCGCATATCTTGCGCATGATTTTGAACGCGCGATGGAGCGCTTGAAGCCGCTGGCTGAAATCGGAAGCGCACGTGCGCAATTCTATCTGGGAGCGATGTACCGGAACGGAAGTGGGACTAAGCGCAATAGCGCGGAGGCCATCAAATGGTTTCGCCTGTCTGCCGAACAGGGCGATGCCTACGGCCAGGAGAGTCTTGCGTACGTCTATGAGATGGGCCTGGGTACAGCTCGCGACGAGAAGCAGGCGGCCGACTGGTACGCCAAGGCGGCGGATCAGGGGAACGCTTTTAGCCAATCCCGACTTGCAGCTATGTACTGGGACGGACGCGGCGTTCCCCAAGACTTCTCTTTGGCTTTCGATCTGTTTTCGAAGGCGGCTGACCAGGGCTTGACGTTCGCGCAAACACGTCTGGGCCTCTTGCACATCAAAGGCGAAGGCGTGCCGCAGGATCTCGCCAAGGGTATATCCTTGCTGCGCAAGGCCGCTGATCAGAACGACGGGTTGGCCCAATACAATCTGGGGTGGGCGTATGAGAGCGGCACGGGCGTGTCCAAGGACACCCGGCAGGCGATCAAGTGGTACAGCAAGGCGTCCAATCTTGGAAACGGCCAGGCAAGCGCCCATTTATACGAGCTAACCCGCGCAGGTTCCTTTTGGGAGATTCTCTTCAGCCAGCTCGGCATGGCCAGGTGGTAGCGACGGCGAGTGCAGGCCAGCCGATCGAGCGCACCGGCCCCCTCTCTTGGCTACGGCAGCCCGGAATGACCGGTTCCAATACCTTGACGGCTCGCCGATCTGGCCTTATAGCCGCCCGCCATGATCAACGCCGCGACCATTTTGTTCGCCCGCCGCCGCCGCCGCTCTTTAGCGGTTTGGGCGGTCGATCGCGTTTGAGATCATCGTCTTTGCCGCTGGATCCGATCCGCGGCATTCTCTCTCCTGTCAGCGCGATCTGATCCGGCGGCCCCCAAGGAGGCCCAGCAGGAGACAACGATGTACACGCCACCCTTTTTCAAGCAAGACCGCGCCGCGAGCCTGAAATTTGCGGACACGCGCGGCTTCGGCACCGTGTGCGCCTTCGACGGCCACAAGCCGGTCGCCTCGCCAATTCCGTTCTATCTGACCTATGCCGCGGACGGCACGCCGCAGGCTGCCTTTCATGTCGCCCGTCACAATCCCCTGCTAAAGCTTGCGGACGGGACGAGCTCCTGGCTGCTCGCGGTCAACGGCCCCGATGCCTACGTGTCGCCGGACTGGTACGTCTCGCCGGATCAGGTGCCGACCTGGCTGTACCAGTCGGTGCATCTCAGCGGGCCGGTGCGGCTTCTGTCGGATGACGAGCTGGCGGTGCAGATCGACACGCTCAGGGAGAAGTTCGAAAACTGGCTGTTGCCGAAGACGCCATGGACGTCGGGCAAGATGACGGCGGGGCGGCTCGAGGCGATGAAGAAGGCGATCGTGGGTCTGGTCATGGCGGTTGAAGAGGTCGAAGGCAGCTTCAAGCTCAACCAGCACAAGTCCGACGCCGACTATACGGCGATCGCCAACGCTCTTGGCGCGCAAGCCCATGCCGACGCCAGGGAGATTGCGCAACTGATGCAGGACGTAAGGCCGGAAGCCTTCGCATCCGAGACCAACATGCTCGAAAGGAGCGCGCCATGACCTTTTCTGAAGCCAGCCTCGTTGACACCAAAAACGCCCCGAAGACGGGCGCTGCGACGAAGCCCGCCACCGTCTTCGTCGACGGCGGCTCCGGCACCACCGGGCTCGGCATCAACGAGCGGCTGAAGCTGCAGAACGACGTGGTCGTGAAGACGATCGCCGAGGACAAGCGCAAGGATCCCGCCGCGAAGAAGGCACTGATGGAGGAGGTCGACCTCGTCATCCTCTGCCTGCCGGACGATGCTGCCAGGGAAACGGTTGCGCTGATCGACAGCATGGGGCCGTCGGGGCCGAGGGTGCTGGATGCCTCGACCGCGTACCGGGTCGCGCCCGACTGGGCCTATGGCTTTCCGGAACTGACGCCGGATCAGGCTGGCAAGATCAAGGCTGCGAAGAAGGTCTCCAATCCCGGCTGCTATCCGACCGGCGCGATCGCGCTGCTGCGACCGATCGTCGATGCCGGCCTGCTGCCTGCGGACTATCCCGTCACCGTCAATGCGGTGAGCGGCTATTCCGGCGGCGGCAAGTCGATGATCGCGACTTTCGAGGACGGCAGCGCGCCGTCCTTCGAACTCTACGGCCTCGGCTTCGAGCACAAGCATCTGCCGGAGATGCAGCTCTATTCGAACCTGACCCGGCGGCCGATCTTCATCCCTTCCGTCGGCAATTTCCGGCAGGGCATGCTGGTCTCGGTGCCGCTCCAGCTCGACACGCTGCCCGGCAAGCCCAGCGGCGCCGATCTCCACGCCGCGCTGGCAAAGCGTTACGCCGGCTCGAAATACGTCTCGGCGATGCCGCTTCAGAACGAAGCGACCAAGGGCGGCAAGCTTGAGCCGGAAGCGCTCAACGAGACCAATATGCTCGAGCTCTACGTCTTCGCCAGCGACAAACATCACCAAGCGGTGCTGGTCGCCCGGCTCGACAATCTCGGCAAGGGCGCCTCCGGCGCGGCCGTGCAGAACATGCGACTGATGTTGGGCCTTGCCGACGAGTAGCCGATCGAGCGTTGCTCGCGAGGCCAGCCCGGCGGACGAAGCGATGCTGCAACTTTCGGCCCGGCAAGACGATCCAGTGACGCCTGAAAGGAACGCGTGATGAGCTCGAAGAAGATCGGCATTCTCGGCGCCTCCGGTTACACCGGGGCCGATGCGGTGCGCCTGTTGGCGCGGCATCCGAATGCCGAGATCGTCGCGCTCACCGCCAACACCCACGCCGGCAAGTCGATGGGCGAGGTGTTTCCGCATTTCTTCATGCTGGATTTGCCCCAACTCGTGGAATGGGAAGAGGTCGACTGGAGCAAGCTCGATGCGGTGTTCTGCGGGCTGCCGCACGGCACCACGCAGCAGATCATCGCGGCCGTGCTGAAGGCCAACCCGAAGATCAAGGTCCTCGACATGTCCGCCGATTTCCGGCTGCGCGACAAGGACACCTACGCGCAGTGGTACGGCCACGAACATCAGGCACTCGAGTTGCAGGGCGAAGCCGTTTACGGCCTGACCGAATTCTATCGGGAGAAGATTGCCGCGGCGCGGCTGGTCGCCTGTCCCGGCTGCTATCCGACGGCAGCGTTGTTGGCGCTGGTGCCGCTGGCGAAAGCAAATCTGATCGACGTCGATGACATCCTGATCGACGCCAAGTCAGGCGTCACCGGCGCCGGACGCGGCCTGAAACAGAACACGCTATTCAGCGAGGCGGGCGAGGGGATTTCGCCGTATTCGGTCGGCACGCACCGGCATGCGCCGGAGATCGAACAAGAGATCGGCGTCGCGGCGGGCGCGAGCGTGACCGTCAATTTCACGCCGCATCTCAACCGATGTCGCGGGGCGAGCTCTGCACGTCCTACGTCAAGCTCAATGGCGCGACGCCGGACGATTTGCGGGCCGCCCTCGAGAAAGCCTACGCGAACGAGCCGTTCGTGCATGTCGTCAAGAAGGGCGTGCTACCGCAGACCCAGAACGTACGCGGCTCGAACTATGTCCAGATCGGTGTCATCGCCGACCGGATCAAGAACCGCGCCATCGTGATTTCGGTGCTTGATAATCTGGTGAAGGGCTCGGCCGGTCAGGCGATCCAGAACATGAACCTGATGTTCGGATTTCCCGAGACCGCTGGACTGGAGCAGATCGCGCTGTTTCCCTGATCGGAGTGGCCGCCGTGGACCAAGGGACTCTGCAATTCTATCGGAGCAACGCCAGGTCCTATGCGGACTGGGCGAAGGCGCCCTCGACGCGGCTGCGAGGCTTTCTCGCTCTGCTGCCGTCCGGCGGCTCGATCCTCGAGCTCGGCTGTGGCGCCGGCAATCATTCGGCGGTGATGCTGGCCGAAGGTTTTTCGGTGCGCGCCACCGACGGCTCGCCTGAAATGGCCGAGATCGCGTCGCAGCGGCTCGGTCATGCCGTCGAGGCGATGCGGTTCGACCAGCTTGACGCGCACGAGGCCTATGACGGCGTCTGGGCCAGCGCCTGTCTCCTGCACGTACCGCGCGACGAACTCGCCGGCATCCTGGCGCAGATTCGTCGCGCGCTCAGGCCGTCAGGCGTGTTCTACGCCAGCTACAAGATGGGCGAGGGCGATGGCCGGGACAGTCTCGGGCGCTATTACAATTATGCGTCGCCGGAATGGCTCGAGGCGACCTACGCCAGCGCAGGTCCATGGATCACGCTGTCGTCGGACAGGAACGTGATCCAGAGCTTCGACGAGACGCCGGCGAACATGCTGCATCTCGTCGTTCGCAAGGCCTGATTTCAGACTACAAGGCCTGATCTCAAACCACCTTGAAGATCGCGACGGCCAGCACGGCCTGCGCGATGAAGCCGACGGTGAAGGCCAATGTGCGGAACACCGGGATCCCGAGCGCATAGACGATCAGATGCGCGACGCGGGACCAGAAATAGACGGCGCAAGCAAGCACCGTCCATTTCGAGGAATAGTCGATGGCGTTCAGGATCAGCACCAGCGGCGCGAACAGCACGAGGTTCTCGACGGCATTGTCATGCGCGAACATCAGGCGGTTCGCCCATTCCGACTGCGGCTTGTCGGTGCGCGAGGGATTGGCCATCGCGCCACCGAGGCCGCGAATCTGGCAGCGGTTGATGGTGTAGGGAATCCAGAGGATTCCAGTCAGGACCACCGTCAGTGTCAGCCAGAACAATTCACGCGTCATAACCCGGTCCCCTCATCAATTTCTGCCGCAGGCGTGGAGCTTATACGAAAGCGCGGAAGATTCTGCTATGCGCGAACCCTGACATAGCTGCCGGGCGCGTCCTCGATCGGGGGAAACGCCTCGCTGCCGACCGTGCGGGCCGGGACTTCCTCGGGATCGAGTGCGCCCAGCCATTGCCGCCAGTCCGGCCACCACGAGCCCTTGTGCTCGACCGCGCCCTTCATCCACTCGGCGACATTGGCGGACTTCACGTTGTCGTTGGTCCAGTACTGGTATTTGTTCGAGGCGGGCGGATTGACCACGCCGGCGATGTGGCCCGAGCCGGACAATACGTATTTCACCGGACCGCCGAAGAACTGGGAGCCGTACAGCACCGATTCTGCCGGCGCGATATGGTCCTCGCGGGTTGCGAGATTGTAGATCGGCACCATGACCTTGGAGAGATCGAGCAAGGTGTTGTCCAGCACCAACGTGCCGGTCGAGAGCCGGTTCTCAAGATAGCAATTGCGCAGATAGTACGAATGGTTCGACGCGGTCATGCGCGTCGCGTCCGAATTCCAGTGCAGCAGGTCGAACGCGCTCGGCTGTTGGCCCTTGAGGTAATTGCTGATGACATAGGACCAGATCAAATCGTTGGAGCGCAGCATGTTGAAGGCCATCGCCATCTTCGAGCCTTCGAGCACGCCGGCCGCCTTCATGTCCTGCTCGAGGGATGCGATCTGCTCCTCGTCGACGAACACGAGCAAATCACCGGCATGGGTGAAGTCGACCTGTGCCGCGAAGAATGTCGCGGACGCCACACGCTGGCGGCGCTTCTCGGCGAGCCAGGCCAGCGTGGTCGCGAGCATGGTGCCGCCGACGCAATAGCCGGCGGTGTGCACCTTCATCTCGCCGGTGACCTTCTCGATCACGTCCATCGCCGTGAGCGGGCCTTCCTTCATGTAGTCTTCCCAGCTCTTGGCACCGAGCCGCTTGTCGGGATTGACCCATGAGATCACGAACACGGTGATGCCCTGATCGACGCACCACTTGATGTAGGATTTCTCCGGCTTGAGGTCGAGGATGTAGAACTTGTTGATCCAGGGCGGGATGATCAGGAGCGGCGTCCGCAGCACGTTCTCCGTCGCCGGCGCATACTGGATCAGCTGCATCATCTCGTTCTGGTAGATCACCTTGCCGGGCGTCGTCGCCATGTTCACGCCGACGACGAGATTGTCCGGGTCGGACTGACGGATCTTCAGCGTGCCCTTGCCGGCGGCGATGTCCTCGGCCAGCATCTTCAGCCCGCGCGCGAGATTTTCGCCGCTGCTGGCCACCGTCGCGCGCAGCACTTCCGGATTCGTTAGCACGAAGTTGGACGGCGACATCGCGTTGGTGAGCTGCTGGACGTAGAACTCGGCCTTGCGGCGTGTCTGCGGATCGAGCCCCTCGGCGTCGCGCACAAGCTCCTGCGCAAATTTGGTCGTGAGCAGATAAAGCTGCATCACGAAATCGAAGAACTGGTTCGACTTCCATTCCGGATCGGCAAAGCGCTTGTCGCGCGGCGAGGGCGCGATCGCGGGCGGGGCGTCCTGACCGGCCATGCGGCGCGCCGCCGAGCCCCAGAGGTCGAGATAGTCCTTGGCGAGCTTGGTCTGGAGTGCGGAAGACCGCGACGTATCCGACAGCCAGTATTCGGCGACGGCGGTGAAGGTCTTGACGACCTCGGCTAGCTCGGCCGGCGGACGATCCTGCACCTCGCCGCTTTCGCGCGGCTTCAGGTACGCGGCGAGCGCCTTGCCGCCGCTCTCCATCGCCCGCGCGACATTCATCGCGAAGGCTTCCGCATCGAACTTCGTCTCGGGTTTGGGCGTATCGATCGTGGCCATACTCATGAGCAGAACAGTAACGATTCATTCCGTATTCGTCACCGCGAAGCTCGCATGTTTGGCGTTAAACACTCGCGAAGATGTGTTGCAGTGCGACAAATTTTCTTGGTTCCGTCACAATCGAGCCGCACCGCTCGGCTTGGTGGGTATCTGGGCTATTTTCTCGCTCGCACCATTTGGGCAGCAATGGTTTGAGCTTGGGCGCGGGCTTGGGTAAGGTTGCCCGGGGCCGTGCTTTGGGACGAAGTGGGGATTTCCCTAGTGTTGGCGTTGAGGGACCTGCAAAAGTCGCGGCGGATCTGTGGCGCGCTGCTGATGGTGGCGCTCGCCCTAGGCGGCTGCTCGAGTCAGCTTGCGGATATGACGCCTTCCGATGCGCAAGCGCATCCCAGGGAGGCCGGGAGCTATCTGCCGGTGCACGATCTGCCTCCGGATCGCGATCAGGCGGTCATCCCGCCGGACCAACGCGCCAAGATCGAGGCCGAGCTTGCTGCCGCGCGCGACCGTCAGGCGGTCGCCACCAAGGACGCGAAATAGGGCCCTGCAAGGTAATCGCTGGCGCCTCCGCCTCGCCGTGCTAAAAGACCTTAGTTCAGCCGAGAGTCAGGGCGAACGACTTCAGTCAACGTCGTCGATAATTGCTCTAAGTATTTGATCTTGAGTAATTTTCGCGAAGGACGCAGGCGCCTTCCGCCTGGTCTTTATGTCCTGTCGATTCTGTCCTGACCGGTTGCCCGGAGCCGAGAGAGCCATGGAAGAGTTTTACCGCATCCGCCGCCTTCCGCCTTACGTATTCGAACAGGTCAACCGGGCCAAGGCAGCCGCGCGGAATGCCGGCGCCGACATCATCGACCTCGGCATGGGCAATCCGGACCTGCCGGCGCCGGCGCATGTGCTGGAGAAGCTGAAGGAGACGCTGGGCAAGCCGCGCACCGACCGCTACTCGGCCTCCCGCGGCATCCCCGGGCTGCGCCGGGCCCAGGCCGGCTACTACGCCCGCCGTTTCGGCGTGAAGCTCAATCCCGACACCCAGGTGGTGGCGACGCTCGGCTCCAAGGAGGGCTTTGCCAACGTGGCGCAGGCGATCACCGCGCCCGGCGACGTCATCCTTTGTCCCAATCCGAGCTACCCGATTCACGCCTTCGGCTTCTTGATGGCGGGCGGCGTGATCCGCTCGGTGCCCTCAGAGCCGACGCCGCAATTCTTCGAGGCGGTCGAGCGAGCGATCGTGCATTCGATCCCGAAGCCGCTGGCGCTCGTCGTCTGCTATCCTTCGAACCCGACCGCCTATGTTGCGAGCCTCGACTTCTACAAGGACCTGGTCGCGTTCGCGAAGAAGCACGAGATCCTGATCCTGTCCGATCTCGCTTATGCCGAGGTTTATTTCGACGAAAGCAACCCGCCGCCCTCGGTGCTCCAGGTGCCGGGCGCGATGGACGTCGCCGTCGAGTTCACCTCGATGTCGAAGACCTATTCGATGGCTGGCTGGCGCATGGGCTTCGCGGTCGGCAACGAGCGCGTGATTGCGGCACTCGGCCGCGTCAAATCCTATCTCGACTACGGTGCGTTCACGCCGATCCAGGTCGCAGCGACCGCCGCGCTGAACGGACCGGACGATTGCATCAAGGAGATGCGCGACACCTACCGCAAGCGGCGCGACACGCTGGTGGAATCGTTCGGCCGTGCCGGCTGGGAGATCCCGCCGCCGGAGGCGTCGATGTTCGCCTGGGTGCCGCTGCCGGAAGCCTTCCGCAGCGTCGGCAGCATGCAGTTCGCGACCCTGATGGTGGAGAAATCCGGTGTCGCGGTCTCGCCCGGCGTCGGCTTCGGCGAGCATGGTGAAGGATATGTCCGTATCGCCATGGTGGAAAACGAGCAACGGATCAGGCAGGCCGCGCGCGGCGTGCGCCGCTTCCTTGAAAGCGGCATCGAAACGTTGCACAACGTCGTTCCGCTCGCCACTCGGCGTTAAGTTCTCTTCCGCAGGTTTTCCAAGGCATCATGGTTGCACCCCTGAAAGTGGGCATAGCGGGGCTCGGCACCGTGGGCGCCGAAGTTGTCCGTCTGATTGAAACGCAGGCGCGCGTGCTTGCCGGCCGCAGCGGCCGCGGCATCCGCGTCGTCGCCGTCACCGCGCGCTCGAAGGCCAAGAAACGCGGCGTCGATCTGCGCGGCGTCGAGTGGGTCAAGGATCCGCTTGCCCTCGCCACGCATCCCGGCATCGACTGCTTCGTCGAACTGATGGGGGGCTCCGGCGATCCCGCCTTGTCGGCGGTCGAGGCCGCGCTCGCTGCCGGTAAATCCGTCGTCACCGCCAACAAGGCGTTGCTGGCAAAGCACGGCCTCAAGCTGGCAAAGGCCGCCGAAAAGCACGGCGGCGCGCTGAATTTCGAGGCAGCCGTCGGCGCTGCGATCCCTGTCATCAAGACGTTACGCGAAGGCCTTGCCGGAACCGGCATCAACCGGGTCTACGGCATCCTCAACGGCACCTGCAATTACATCTTGACCCGGATGGAGCAGGAGGGCCTGTCCTTCGCCGAATGCCTGAAGGACGCGCAACGGCTCGGCTATGCCGAGGCCAATCCGTCCTTCGACGTCGACGGCCACGATACCGCGCAAAAGCTCGCCATTCTCGCCAGCCTCGCTTTCGGCACGAAAGTTGCTCAAAGCGCGGTGTATGTCGAAGGTATCTCCTCCATCGCGCCGGAAGATCTCCGTGCCGCTGACGATCTCGGTTACCGGCTCAAGCTCCTCGGCGTCGCGGTTCGCACCGCCAAGGGCATCGAGCAGCGCGTGCATCCGACCATGGTTCCGAAATCCTCGTCGATCGCACAGGTGATGGGTGTCACCAATGCGGTCACGATTGATGGCGAGGGCATCCCGCCGATCACGCTGGTCGGCCCCGGTGCCGGCGGCGCTGCGACCGCATCCGCCGTCGTGGCCGACATCGCCGACGTCGCGCGCGGCATTCGCGCCAATCCGTTCGGCCGGCCGATTTCGCAGCTGCGCGATACCAAGAAGGCGCCGATGGAGCGCCATGAGGGCGGCTACTACATCCGACTTCTGGCACGCGATTTCCCGGGCACCGCGGCTGCGATCGCGACGCGGCTTGCGGAGCAGAAGATTTCGATCGAGTCGATCGTGCAGCGCCATCCCAATGGCGGCGCTGCGCCGGCAGACGGCAAGGCGGTCCCGGTGCCCGTCATCCTCATCACCTATGCCACGCACGAGGACGCCGTGCGCCGCGCGCTCGCGGCCGTGCAGAAGGACAAGGTGATCAGTGGGCGACCCCAGGTCATCAGGATCGAGAAGAACTGAGCATGACCTGGAAAAGTGTGAAGCGGTTTTCCGGAAAGGTCATGCTCCAAGAATAAGACACGGTTCGAACGAACTGTGGGTGTTACGAGTTGATGCGACGGAGATGTCCGTCCAAAACTGTTTCGAAGGAGTGAGCCGATGTCGACCCATATTTCAGTCCCGCCGCAAGCGTTGCTCGAGCGCATTCTCACGCTGGAGATCGTGCGTGTGACGGAGCGGGCGGCGGTGTCTTCGGCGCGTCTGCGCGGGCACGGCAACGAGAAGGCGGCCGACCAGGCCGCGGTGGACGCGATGCGGCGCGAGCTCAACAAGCTCCCGATCGAGGGCACCATCGTCATTGGCGAGGGTGAGCGCGACGAGGCGCCGATGCTCTTCATCGGCGAGAAGGTCGGCATGAACGCCGGCCCGCAGGTCGACATCGCCGTCGATCCGCTCGAAGGCACCACGCTGTGCGCCAAGAACATGCCGGGCTCGATCGCCACCATGGCGATGGCCGACGGCGGCACGCTGCTGCACGCGCCCGACGTCTACATGCAGAAGCTCGCGATCGGTCCCGGCTATGACAAGGGCGTCGTCGAGCTCGATGCGACACCGGCCGAAAACGTCCACCGCCTCGCCAAGGCCAAGGGCGTCAAGCCTGACGGCATCACCGTTCTCGTGCTCGACCGGCCGCGCCATGCCAGCATCATCGAGAGCGTACGCTCGACCGGCGCCGCCGTGCGCCTGATCACCGACGGCGACGTCGCCGGCGTGATCCACTGCGCCGACCCCGACAATACCGGCGTCGACATGTATCTCGGCACCGGCGGCGCGCCGGAAGGCGTGCTCGCGGCCGTGGCGCTGCGCTGCATCGGCGGTCAGATGCAGTGCCGTCTCATCCTCGACTCCGAAGAGAAGCGCGAACGCGCCGCCAAGATGGGCGTCAACGATCCCAAGATGATCTACGGCATCGAGGACATGGCGCGCGGCGACTGCCTGTTTGCCGCCACCGGCGTCACCACGGGCTCGCTGCTGTCAGGCGTCAAATTCCGCAAGGACGGCGTGATCGAGACCGAGACGGTGGTGATGCGTTCCGTCACCGGCACCGTGCGCTACATCAAGGCCGAGCATCGCGAACTGGCGAAGTTCCATTTGGACTAGTGTCAGCGACGTCCGCCTGCGTTCGTTCGGCGAATTTAGCCGGACGTCGTCGCATACAGCACCAGGATGGACATGATCCATCGCCTGTCTACTAAGGGCTGCGCGGCGCGGCCGGCATGAACAAGAACGCATCGCGCAAGGTCAGAGCGAGTTGGAGCGCTTTTTGGAGCTCACCAACTTCCTCAGCCCGAGGCAGCAAAAAAGCCCTCGCTGACGCAATGTCTCCGCTCGCGAGCGCGCGGCGCGCATTCGTGTCCGCCTCGGCATAGGCGTCGGTCGCGAGCATTTTGGACAGCTCTTGCGATACGCCGCCATCGAGGATTTCCAGGCGAGCTTCCGATACGTAGTGATCTGGCCGCAGCTCTATCAGGTTCTCTGACTTCGCCGGATCGAAAAGCCCGACCTTGCCCAGCATGATCAGAAGCGGGTGATTTCGCGCGAGAGATGACGGAATGATCTGGTAGGTCTTGAGCCTTCCAGCTCGGTCCTGAAGAGAAAAGAACGAAATGACCGGCCCGATCCGAAAGCGCGAGTTGCGGTGGAGCACCGCAACGTGACCGATGTTCTCGTCATCGTCTTTGTACACCGTCCCGCTCTCGATGTTTTTGTCGAGGCCATTTGCAATCAAATAGGACGAAGCGTTGGCAACACGAAGCGTGACGCCGCGTTGGTCGAGTCCGTCCACCTCAAATTCGATCTCGCGTCCGATGAATGCGGACAGTCCGACCGTATAGGCTCCGACGGTCTCTCCGGAACGGAAGGGAATGATTTCCATCCACAATCCGAACGGATGATCCGGAAACGGCTCGAACGAGCGGCGTGACTGCTCGAGCCACATCTCGGGCGAGCGGCCCACATTGCCGCGCCAGACGACGCCGAGACAGCCGGGAAGTGCTTCAAGCATGGCGCCGACAAAGGCAGTCGTAAGGCGCACACTCTCGGCGAACCCAAGCGCTTTCGGTTCTGAGTTGTCTTCGGCGGAGCCCATTGTCGCGACGACGAGGTGCGCGCGGTGGCGGCCGGCGGCGTGGAAAGCCTCCGGGCCATACCCAGGAGGCTCGCTGCCACAGCTGCTGATCGTAGGGCATGGGTGCGGGCATCAAGAGGATGGTCATGAGATGATCGCCGACGCGGATGAACATCGGACCGTCGGTATCGTTACTTGGTGCGACTGGGCTGCGGTCCCACCGCAAGCCAGGATGACGAACGCGTAACGTCTCGATTAAAGATGCCTCGTCCGGAAGGCGGGCATCCTCAAGCAATATACATGCAACAGGGATGGTGGTCATGACAGATGCGCTGCACCCCGACTGGTTGAGACCCGTCACTTTGTTCATCTTGCGCGTGTTTGATGTGCGGGACTAGCGCTATTGTTGCACGGAAAGGATCATGCTTTAAAGCCTTTCATCTGAGACGAAGCCAGCTGGGGCGCGGAAAATCCGCGAAGCGAAACATGACCACGACATCCGATCTCTCCGCCGTCAAAGCCCTCGTCTTCGACGTGTTCGGCACAGTCGTCGACTGGCGCACCAGCCTGATCACGGACTTCATGTGGTGGGCGAAGGGCCGCGGCATCTCCGCCGACTGGACCGCACTCGTCGACGGCTGGCGCGGCATGTACATGGCCTCGATGGATGACGTGCGCAAACATCCCGAGCGCGGCTATGTCATGCTCGATGATCTGCATCGCCGCTCGCTGGAAAAGCTGGTCGCGCAATTTTCGATTCCAGGCCTGACCGAAGCCGATCTCGATCACCTCACCAGGGGCTGGCACCGCCTGTATCCGTGGCCCGACAGTGTCGCGGGCCTGACGCGGCTGAAGACGAAATTCGTGATCTCGCCGCTGTCAAACGGCAATGTCGCGCTGCTCACCAACATGGCGAAGTTCGCAGGGCTTCCCTGGGACCTCATCATGTCGGCCGAGCTGTTCGAGCACTACAAGCCCGATCCCGAAACCTATCTCGGCGCCGCGCGCCTGCTCGGCCTCAAGCCGGAAGAGGTGATGATGGTCGCTGCCCACAACGGCGATCTCGCTGCCGCGCAGAAGAACGGGCTGAAGACGGCTTTCGTGGCGCGACCGACCGAATACGGTCCGCTCCAGAAGGTCGATTTCGAGGCCACCGGCAATTGGGACATCGTCGCCAGGGATTTTGGCGGAATCGCCGACAAGCTCGGGTGCTAAGGTGGCTGCGACTTTGCAGAGGGCCAAGGCTCAGCCTCGCAGCACGTTCCACGGGGCGAAGGCGTTGTTGACGCCCTCGAGCGCCGGTCCGAGTTGCGGCACATGCCGCAGCAGCACCGATTTCATTCCGTTGTTGTGGATCCAGTCCAGACCGAAATTGGTGTAGACTTCCGCCCGGTAGTCATCGGTGAAGAACCGGTCGCTCTTGAGACGCCGCGATGCCATCAGGATGAAAATGCGGAAGGCGGTATCGCTGAAGCCAAAACCATCCGGCAGGTCCTCGGCCAATAGTCCGACCATCAGATCAACGCGATCGACGTCGCCCTTGTAGATCGCGCGCATCTTCCTGGCCGCGCCGGGGATGCTGGTGATTTCCTCGAATGTGTTGACCCGCTTCTTGCCGACCAGTTCGCGAAACCGATTGTAGCGCGGCACGCCGCGCTCGCGATCGCGCATGATATCGATGGCGGCCACGTCCAGCAACGGCTGGCCGTCTTTGGTGAACTGGCGCAGGAAGTTCGGATAATTGTGCAGGCGAATGGCGCCGGGATGGGCGGTGCCGAACGAGTACAGCAGGTCGACGAAGCCGTGAGTCTGCATGAACTCGCGGGAGGCGGGGCCCTGCATATCGACCAGGTCGCTAAGGGTAACCTGTGTGCTATCGAGCCGCCGTACATCCATCTTTTCGGGGATCAGCGGGTGCAGGCGGTACACGGCGGTGAATTCCTCGGTCATCGCGTAGGGCGCGCTGTGCTGGTCCGTCGGAGAGCCGATGATGCCAAAGGCGGCCTCGCTGTTCTTGCCGAGCACTGCGCGCAGCACCCGGCACGGGATCCCCGACCAGTTGGCGTGCATGCTGAAGTCCAGTGCGGGATGGCCGAGGATGCCTGGCGTCCATTCGACGGTGTGGATCTTGGCGATCAGGGCTGCGTTGATCAGGCGCGCATGCTGGAATAGCGCCTCGTCGTTCCAGGTCGGATACCGCGTCTTCAAGCCGTCGCAGATGACATTGTGCTCGCGTGCAAAGAGGTTGTGCAGCAGGCTGAGCCCCACCCACCAATTGTCATTGAAGCCGGTGAGATCGGCGCCCGGATGGACTGGATCGGCTGGAAGCATCCCATCATCGCCGACAGCGATCTTCCCATCTGCCCCGGAACGGATCTGCATCTGCCTCGCGCGGTCGCTGCCGTAGATCTGTCCGGCGTCCCACCAGTGCGAGTTGAGGTTGCGGAACGTGGGGGTCGCGCCGAGCCATGGTTCACGTGGCGTCTCGTCGCAAACGGTTCGACGGATCTTCATGCAGCCGTCGATCCGCTCATCCGCAGGCCATTCGTCGTTTGGCTTCAGCGGAATTTTGAACTCGTTTCCCGACTTAGGGGCCCCATGGCTGAACCAATTATGGGTTTCGAACTGGATCCAGGCGGCGGCCAGCAGATTGAGGCTGGTCGCGGGAATGAATTCGCGGCGCGCCAGCAATTCCTCCGAGATCAAGCGCGGACTGGGTTCGAGCAGGTCGTCCAGGCTGCCCGGTACACATTCGGGCAGCGCGAAATTGCGTCCGAACCGGGCGCCAGCCATCCCCATGCGCGGATGGTCGAGGCTGTTGAACGAGCCGTCGGCGGAACGCCAGCGGTCATTGCCCGTGCTCCAGCGAGGCGATGTCGTGCCGTAGCCGGTATGGTGCAGATTGTGCTCACGCAGCCGGTCGCGGAACGCCGAGAGATTGGCAGCTCCGAGCAGGGTCGGCAGTTTGTCCCATGTGACAAAGAAGTTGACGGCCCGATAGACAACATCCGGGACCCATTGGAGCCGGTCACGATGGAAGACAAAACCATCGTTCTCGCGGGACATTGACGCTCCCAAACAATTCACGTCAATAAATGCGATCTGCAATTAGTAGCTGTAGTTCAATAACACCAAAATGTCCGCCTGCCAACGCCGCCGGAGACATTGCGGATTGCAATTGCTTGCCGGTCAGCCGGACAGCGGTAATCGTTCGGGCGGTCCGGGCGGCGCGTGCGCCACCCGGACCTGATCCGCCGATTACAACGTCATCTGCATCGGTTCGGGATAATAGTGGAATCCTTCGCCGGCCTTGGCAACATGGCCATAGCCCGGCCAGGCGAAGTGATAGGACATCACGGGCGTCTTGTTCGCCGCAAGCATAGTCAGCAGCTTGACGCGCGACTCGGCCGCCTGCTTCGGGTCGGTGTCGTAGGAGAATTCCATCCGCGGCCGCTCGAGCAGCAGAACGGGATGGTGCGAGAGGTCGCCCATGAAGGCGAAGGACTTGCCGGCCGACGAGACCATGAAGATGGTATGGCCGACGGTGTGACCGGGCGCTGCGATCGCCTGAACGCCGGGCAGGAATTCCTGGCCATCCTTGAAGAACACGATGCGGTCGCGCACCGGCAGCAGGTTCTTGCGGGCGTGAACGACGAAATCCTTGGCGTCGCTGCCGAGCTTGCCTTCGTCGGTCCAGAAGTCGAAATCGGTCTGCGAGATGTAGATCTGCGCGTTCGGAAACAGCGGCTTGCCGCCGTCGTCCACGATGCCGCCGATGTGGTCGATATGCGCATGCGAGCAGACCACCGCATCGATGTCCCCAGGCTTGATGCCTGCCTCGGTCATGCTCTTCTGCTGCCGGCCGGTGGTGGCGCCGAACATCTTCGAGCTGCCCATGCCGGTATCGAACAGAATGAGCTTGTCGCCGGTGTTGACGATCGGCGAGTTCTGTTCGAGCACGACATTGTCCGGCGACAGGAAATTGTCGACAAGCATCTTCTTCACCTCTTCCTTGGGAACGCCGGTGAAGGTCCCGGAGGGGTCGCCGAGCGGCAGCGGTCCGTCGGAGACGATGGTGACTTCGGCATCGCCGAGAACGAAGCGGTGCCAGTAAGGCGTCTGGGTGCCGAGCTTGGGAGCGCGCGCCATCGCGCTGCTGCCGAGCATTGCGCTGGCACCAAGGCCAGCCCCGAGAGCGAACAAGGATCGACGTGAGACATCGATTGTCATGCGTTTCCTCCGCTTTTGTCTTTTGTTTTGCGCAATTGTTTGCGCGTTACATTCGGCCCGCGCCGATCGCCTCGCGTCAGCACGATCCGACCGCACGGCTGAATGCAATCAATGATTGTGTCGCGATTGTGTCTCTTGACCGCGCGTTGTAGGGGGGCCGCGAGTTTCTTTCTGCGTCGCGAATGCCGTCTCACGCAATCCGCGGCACCAGGTCACTGCCTTCCGTTTCAGCAAAGCCCGCCTGCAAAACCTCTTCGCGCTTGTGGCGTAGATGCGCGCGCAGGATATGGGCGAGGCCGACGCCGTCGCGCCTCTGCAGTGCATTCAGGATGGCATCGTGCTCCTTCACGGCGACCGCCCAGCGCTCGGGCGTCATCGGCGTGACATAACGCGCGCGGCGGATGCGCGCGGTCACGGACGTATACAGCCCTGCAAGCACCGGGTTTCCGGCCGCAGCGACGATGCCTTCGTGAATGGCGCGGTTGCCGCGATAGTACCGGATCAGGTCGCCCTCGCGATGATGATGCACCATCTCCGCATGCGCGGCGGCGATCGCGTCGATCTCGGGATCGGTGATGCGTTCGCAGGCGAGTTCGCCGGCGAGCGCTTCGAGACCCTGGCAGACCTCGAAGAGGTCGCGCATGTCCTTGTCGGTCAGTTTTGCGGCGCGCGAACCGCGATGCGGCAAAAGCTGCACGAGCCCTTCGGCGGCGAGCACCTTGAGCGCCTCGCGTAGCGGCGTGCGCGATATCTGAAGCCGCTCGCACAGCTCGCGCTCGGGAATCCGCGCGCCGGGCGGGATTTCGCCGTCGAGCAGGATGGCCCGGATGCGGCCGACGACTTCCTCATGGAGCATGGGTCTGAAGTCCATTTGAATGCAAAAATGAGGCTATATGCGAATTAATGCAAGTTCCAGCTTGTAAATCGATCATTTTGCATTCAAAAATGTAGAAAAGCAGAAGGACATGAGGAAAATGGACCAGCAGGTGGTGGCGGAAGACCTCGTTTTCGAGCGCCAGGACGGTATCGGGCGGATCACCTTCAACCGCCCGCAGGCGCGCAATGCCTTCACCTTCGCGATGTACGAGCGGCTCGCCGCGATCTGCGAGGAGATCAACGACGATCACGCGATCAAGGTGCTGGTGCTGCGCGGGGCCGGCGACAAGGCCTTTGCCGCGGGCACCGACATCAATCAGTTCCGCGATTTCAAGTCGCCGCAGGACGCGATCGACTACGAAAACCGCATCGATCGGGTCCTGACCACGCTCGAGCAATGCCGCGTGCCGACGATAGCAGCGATCAACGGGTTCTGCACCGGCGGCGGCGCGGGCATCGCCGCGGCCTGTGATCTCCGCATCGGCACCCAAAGCGCGAAAATCGGCTTTCCTATTGCCCGCACGCTCGGCAATTGCCTGTCGATGTCCAATGTCAGTCGTCTCACCGCGCTGATCGGCGCTGCCCGCGTCAAGGATCTGATCTTCACCGCGCGCCTCGTCGACGCGACGGAGGCGGCCAGTGTCGGGCTGCTCGGCGAGGTCGTCGAGGATCTTACCGCGCTCGACAGGCGCGCCGACGAGGTTGCCCGATTGCTTGCCAGCCACGCGCCGCTGACGCTGAATGCGACCAAACAGGCCGTGGCGCGTCTGCAAAGGCGGCTGACGCCGGACGAGGGCGAGGACCTCATCCTGATGTGCTACACGAGCCAGGATTTTCGCGAAGGGCTCGATGCTTTCCTCACCAAGCGCGCGCCGCAATGGCGCGGCCAATAGGACGCCCCGATGCAAAGCGATCGCTCGCAATCAACCTCCGGCCGTTCGGGGCCGCTTGCCGGCCTTAAGGTCATCGATCTCACCCATGTCATGGCGGGGCCGACCTGCACTTTGATGCTGGCCGACATGGGCGCCGACGTGATCAAGATCGAGAAATCGCCGAACGGTGACGACACCCGCCATTCGGTGCCGCCGAAGATTGGCGACGAGGCGGCCTCCTTCCTGATGATGAACCGCAACAAGCGTGGCATCGTGCTGGATCTGAAGACCGAGGGCGGCAAGCAGGTGCTGCGGCGGCTGATCGCGGGCGCCGATGTGCTGGTCGAGAATTTTGCGCCGGGCGCCATGGAGCGCCTCGGCTTCGGCTACGACGACCTGCACAAGCAGCATCCAGCGCTGATCTATTGCTCGCTGTCGGGCTTCGGCCGCACCGGACCCTACAAGCACCGCCGCGGCTTCGATCTGGTCGCCCAGGCGATGAGCGGCATCATGAGCTTTACCGGCGAACGTCCCGATGGTCCGCCGGTGAAATGCGGCCCGCCGCTGTCCGACATCACCGCCGGCCTGCTGGCGAGCATGGGCATCCTCGCGGCCTACACGCACCGTCTCAAGACCGGCGAAGGGCAGTGGGTCGAGACCTCGCTCTATGAGGCCGCGCTGGTGCAGACCTACTGGCAATCCACGATAGCGCTGGCCGCTGGCACTGCGCCGCGTGCGATGGGTTCGGCCCATCCGCTCAACGCGCCGTACCAGGCCTTCGAGGCCTCGGACGGCTGGCTGGTGGTCGGCGGCGCCAACAAGAAGCACTGGCTGTTGATGCTGGAAGCCCTCGGTGCGAGCGAACTCGCCTCCGATCCGCGCTTCGTCACCGGGGCCGACCGCATGGCCAATCTGAAGGAGCTCGAAGCTGTCCTGAGCGAGCGCTTTCGCACCCGGACGCGGGCGCACTGGCTCGCTGCGCTGGACGAGAAGGGCGTGCCGTGCGGACCCGTGCACGACATGCTGGAGGCGCTTCGCGATCCGCAGACGCTGGCGCGCGAGATGGTCGTCGAGGTCGAGCATTCCACGCTCGGACCCGTGAAGACGATCGGCTTGCCGGTCAAGTTTTCGCAGACCCCGGGCAAAGTGCGCACGGGCGCGCCGGTCTACGGTGAGCATACAAGCGAGGTGCTGGTCGAGCACGGGTTCGACCAGAAGCAGATCGAAGCGCTGGAAAAAGAAGGCGCAATCGTCCTGGCATCAGGAAGACGCGAGGAACGCGTCGCCTGACCGGACGTCGAAAACAACAAGATACAAAAATCAGCTGGAGGACATCATGGGTCGGACGTCAACACTTCTGCTCTCCGCCGCCGCAATTGTGCTCGCCGGCACGATGCCGGCGCTCAGTGCCTGGCAACCGCAAAAGCCGATCGAGTTCGTAGCGACCGCCGGGCCCGGCGGCGGCACCGACAATCTCGCGCGCGCCGTGCAGAACATCATCACCAAGCACAAGCTGGTGGAGCAGCCGATCGTCGTCGTCAACAAAGGGGGCGGCAGCGGCGCGGAAGGCTATGTCTACGGCAAGGCGTCCGCCGGCGATCCCTACAAGGTGATCTTCGGCACGTCGAATGCCTGGCAGCAGCCGCTCGTCTCCAAGGTCGCCTTCAACTACACCGATCTCACTGCGATCGCGGCGATGGCGCAGGACGAGTTCCTGCTCTGGGTCAAGCAGGACGCGCCCTACAAGACGGCGGGCGACTATCTGAAGGCGGCCGCCTCGGGCGAATTCAAGATGGGTGGCGCGCAGTCGAAGGATACCGACGAGGTGCTGACCCGCATGATCGAGAAAGCCGGCCACATCAAGCTGACCTACATCCCCTTCAAGAGCGGCGCAGAGACTGCCGTGCAGCTCGCCGGCGGACACCTCGACTCCCACGTCAACAATCCCAGCGAAAGTCTCGGGCAATGGCGCGGTGGAACGCAACGACCGCTTTGCGTTTTCAGCCCGAAGCGGCTGCCGCAGGGCGCCAAGGTCACCGCGACCGAAGGCTGGGGCGACGTTCCGACCTGCGTCGAGCAGGGCCTCGACATCAAGCAATATGAGCAACCGCGGACGGTGTGGCTCCCCGGCAAGGTCACCCCGGACCAGGCCGCGTTCTATGTCGACCTCATGAAGAAGGTGCAGGCGACGCCGGACTGGAAGGACTACATCGAGAAAACCTCCCAGGTCGACACGTTCCTGACTGGCGCCGAACTCGACAAGTTCATCAAGGAGGACCTCGAGCACGTCAAGCAGGTCGCGGGCGAGCAGGGCTGGTTGGTCAAGTGAGGCGGCCGATGGCGTTCGATCGCGCAGCCGAGTTCAACCACCGTCCTCATCCTGAGGAGCCCGCCGCAGGCGGGCGTCTCGAAGGATGGCCGGGGATGGGATGTCGTCCGGAGCCGTCCTTCGAGACGCGCGCCAAAGCGCGCTCCTCAGGACGAGGATTGAGCAAACATCTGGCGCTTCGCTGGAGCGGCCCATGATCTCGCGCCGCGCCCTCGAACTTGCGACCGCCGTTCTCACCGGCAGCTTTGGTGTGGCCGTCGTCGTCTCCAGTCTCGATAACGGCATCGGCTGGTCAAGCGCGGGCGTGGACGCCGGCACGTTCCCGTTCCTGACCGGGATCATCATCGTGCTCGGGAGCTTCTACAACCTGGTGCGCGGTTTGATGCCGGTTGCGTCACTGGCGAACGTCCCCATCGCCATCACATCGATCGAGCTGCGCCGGCTTGCCGGCCTGTTCGTGCCGGCCGCGATTTTCGTGGCTGCGATTCCGTTGGCCGGGATGTACGTCGCCTCAGCCCTGTACATCTTCGCGGTGCTGGCGATCCCCAGACAACAATCCGTGCCGCGCGCGCTTGGCATGGCGGCGGCGACAGCGCTCGCGCTCTACGTCGTGTTCGAGCGCATGTTCCAGGTGAGCTTGCCGCACGGCGCGCTCGCCGCGGCGTTCGGCTTCTGACGGAGAGGCCGATGGACAATCTCGGAGAACTCCTTCACGGCTTTGGCATCGCGATCACGCTGCCGCATCTGGCGCTGATGGTGATCGGCGTGCTGCTCGGCATTCTCGTCGGCGTGCTGCCTGGGCTGGGTGCTCCGAACGGGGTGTCGCTGCTGCTGCCGCTGACCTTCGGCATGCAGCCGGTCTCTGCCATCATCCTGCTCTCCAGCATGTATTGGGGCGCGCTGTTCGGCGGGTCCGTGACCTCGATCCTGTTCAACATCCCGGGCGAGCCGTCGTCTGTCGCCACCACCTTCGACGGCTACCCGATGGCGCGCGATGGACGTCCGACGACAGCGCTCGCCACCGCCTTTGGCTCGGCGGCATTCGGCGCGCTGATCGGCGTCATCCTGATCACCTTCCTCGCATCGTGGGTCGCGCAGGTCGCACTCGCCTTCGGGCCGGCGGAATATTTTGCAGTCTATTTCCTGGCCTTCGCCAGCTTCGTCGGCATGGGCGGGGCGGCGCCGATCAAGACCGTCGTCGCACTGGCGATCGGCTTCGCCATTGCCGCCATCGGCATCGACACTGTCTCCGGCAGCGTGCGCCTCACGATGGGCGTCGACGAGCTGGTCAAGGGCGTGAACTTCGTCGTCGCGGTGATGGGCCTGTTCGGCATCGGCGAGCTGCTCGTCGCCGTCGAGGAAGAGTTTCATGCCCGCGCAGTCTCGTCGAAGATAGAGTGGCGCGAGGTGTTTCGTGCCGTCGGCCGCCTGCCGCGACATAGCGTTGCGCTGCTGCGGAGCGCGGCCATCGGATGCTGGATGGGGATCACGCCTGGCGGCCCGACTGCGGCGTCGTTCATGAGCTACGGCATCGCCCGACGCTTCTCGCGCCGTGGCCGATACTTCGGCACGGGAGAGGTCGAAGGCATCATCTCGCCGGAGACGGCCGATCATGCCGCCGGCACCAGCGCGCTTTTGCCCATGCTCTCGCTCGGCATTCCCGGCTCGGCCACCGCGGCCGTCATGATGGGCGGGCTCATGATCTGGGGCCTCAATCCCGGGCCGATGCTGTTCGTCGACCAAAAGGACTTTGTTTGGGGCCTGATTGCGTCGATGTATGTCGGCAACATCGTCGCCGTTGTGCTGGTGCTGTTGACCGTGCCGGTCTTTGCGGCGCTGATGCGGATTCCCTTCGTGATCATCGCGCCGCTGATCGTGATCATCTGCGTTGTCGGCGCCTATTCGGTGTCGAACTCCTATCTCGATGTCGTCATGATGCTCGGCTTCGGGATCGTCGGCTATCTCTTCAAGAAGCTGTTCTATCCGCTGGCGCCACTCGTGCTCGCGACCGTCATCGGCGACAAGGCCGAGGACGCGTTCCGGCAGTCGATGCTGATGTCCAAGGGATCGCTCGGGATATTCTTCGCCAACAAGCTGGTGACATGCCTGATCGTGGCGGGCATCGTGCTGTTGCTGCTTCCGCTCGTGCTGCAGCTTGCGCGCTTGCTGCGCAAGCCTGCGCCGTCGATCCACGAGACGACAGTCCAGAACACAGCTCGAGAGACCGCTCGAGAGAAGGTGATCATATGACCGCAAAGCCGCTCATTGCACTGGCAATGGGAGATCCCGCTGGCATCAGCCCGGAATTGACCGCAAAGCTCGTGGTGCAGGACGACATCCGCGCCCGCGGCCGGATCGTCGTGATCGGCGACCGGCGCGTCTTCGACCAGGGCGCGCGGATTGCCGGCGTCAACCCGGAGCTGACCATGGTGGAGCAGGGGGCCGATTTGCGCGCGGCGGAGGGCGAGACGCTGTTCGTCGATCTCGGGCACCTCGATCCCGGCGAGGTCCAGCACGGGATCGCGAGCCTCGCCGGCGGCAGGTTCGCGCTTGCCAACTACAAGCACGCGCTCGAACTCGGCCGCGACGGCCGGGTCGATGCCGCCTGCTTTACGCCGTTCAACAAGCAGGCGATGCGGCTGGCCCGCGCCGAGTATGACGATGAGATCGCGTTCTCCGCCGAAGTGGTCGGACTCAAAACTCCCGCAAGCGAGTTCAATGTGCTGGACCGGCTCTGGAATGCCCGCGTGACGTCCCACATCCCGCTCAAGGACGTCGCCGCGCGACTGTCCGGCGAACGTATCCATCGCGCGCTCAAGCTGACTGATGCCTGCATGCGCAATGCCGGCTTCGCCCGGCCGCGCATCGCGGTCGCCGGTCTCAATCCGCATGCCGGCGACGGCGGTAATTTCGGCCGCGAGGAGATCGATGTCATCGCACCCGTGGTCGCGGCCGGCCAGCGCGAGGGCATTGCCGCCGAAGGGCCGTTCCCGGCCGACACCGTGTTCCTGCGCGCCAAAAGCGGCGCCTTCGATGCAGTGCTGACGATGTATCACGACCAGGGCCAGATCGCGATGAAGCTGATGGGCTTTGATCGCGGCGTGACGTTGCTCGGCGGCTTTCCATTTCCGATCTGCACGCCGGCGCACGGCACTGCCTACGACATCGCCGGCCAAGGCATTGCATCAGTCGGTGCCAGTCGTGCCGCGGTGTTGCTCGCCGCGGAGATGGCCGTGCGTCGCGTCGCCTGATTTCTCCGACGGGGAGGTGGGCGCCTGCTTGTGTCTGCGGTGGCCACGCAGTTTCGGACTTTCCGGGAAGAAGTGGAAACTTCCGTCCTCGTAACGAGTTGCCGTCGCATGAACGTCTCCAATCTCGGAGTTGGAACATGGTCGACGACGACCCGCTACGAACGGCGGTGGATATTGCTTGGTCCGTTTACCGCGCCCGGCATCGCCACGTCAGATGGAAAGCGCGCGGGAGCGATGCCGAAGAACTCACGCAATTCGGGATTGCCTTCCTCGATCGGCTTCCTGACGACGAATGTTGAGGCTCATGGAAGGGCTCGTCTGCCGGGTCGCGGCCGCAAGTGCCAGGCCGAATTGGACGCTGCTCGCGATTTCGAACCTTCTGTCCGCCGCGATCATTCTGGTCGTGCGTGCGGCGGTTTAACGGGTAGCCTCTCATGCGCATCGCTCAGATTGCTCCCCTCGCCGAAAGCGTCCCTCCGAAACTTTACGGCGGCACCGAGCGGGTAGTGGCCTGGCTGGTGGATGGGCTGGTCGAGCTCGGCCACGAGGTCACGCTGTTTGCGAGCGGCGATTCCAGGACGAATGGTGCGCTTCATCCGGTTTGGCCACGCGCGCTGCGTCTCGGGCGGAAGGGGGCGGACCCGACGGCCGCGAGCGCCATGCTGATGGAGGCGATTGCAAGGCGTGCGAAGGAGTTCGACGTGATCCACGCGCATGTCGACTGGCTGTCGTTGCCGTTGCTCAGCCGTCTCGGCGTGCCGTTCCTCACGACCATGCACGGTCGCCTCGACTTGCCTGGGCTACCCGACGTAGCCAGGCAATTCCCTGAAGCATGCTTTGTGTCGATTTCCGATCATCAGCGCCTGCCGCTTCCCGATGCGAAATGGATCGGAACCATCCAGCACGGGCTGCCGTCCAACCTGTTTCGTCCGTCCTACGAACAGGGGTCCTATTTGGCGTTTCTCGGGCGTCTCACCGCAGACAAAGGTCCGGAAGACGCCATTCGCATCGCACGTGCGGTCCAGATGCCCCTCCGCATCGCCGCGAAGGTCCCCCGCGCCGAGACAGCCTACTTCAGGAAGCACATCGAGCCCAACATCGACGGTAAGAACATCCAGCTTGTTGGTGAAGTCGATGACGCGGAGAAACAGCCCTTCCTTGCCGAAGCCGCTGCGCTGTTGTTTCCGATCGACTGGCCGGAGCCGTTTGGGCTGGTCATGATCGAAGCGATGGCATGCGGAACCCCGGTGATCGCCTATCGCTCCGGCTCTGTCCCCGAAGTCGTCGAGCACGGATTGACAGGCTTCATCGTCGAGAACGAGGAGCAGGCCGTCAGGGCAGTCGGCGAATTGGGCAAGCTGGATCGAAGGAAGGTGCGCGCCCGCTTCGAGGAGCGCTTTTCCGCGAGCCGAATGGCGAGGCAGTACGAAGACCAGTACCGCAAACTGGCTGCCGCCGCGGCTCGGGAGTTGATCACTGAACCGTCGGAAACGTGAAAGGACCCGGCGATGTCGCTCGGAAAAGCGGGGCAGATTTGCATCTTTCTGGTCTTCGCTCTGGCTGCGCCGCCGGCGTTCGCCGCGGAGATCGACGCCGCTGCCATCAAGGTCGCTGAGCCGTCGAAGAAAACCCTGTCGAACGATAAGCCGACCGCGGCGGGTGTCCGGTTGCAGGTCCTGCTGGACCGCGCGCACTTCTCGCCCGGCGAGATCGACGGCAGGTTCGGCGAGAACGCCAAAAAGGCGTTGCGGGCCTATGCCGAAGCGCGGCAGCTGCCGGTTTCGGACACCGTGACGGACGATGTCTGGACCGCGTTACGGGCGGACGACCGGCCGGTGACGATGACCTATGCCATCACCGAGCAGGACGTGGCGGGTCCTTTCCTGAAAAAGCTGCCGTCGAAGATGGAGGACATGATGGAGCTTACAAAGCTAGGCTTCACCAGTGCGCGCGAGGCCCTGGCCGAGAAATTTCACATGAGCGAGCAGCTCCTGGCCGCGCTCAACTCCGGGCGCCATTTCGATCGCGCCGGCGACACCATCGTCGTGGTGGACACATCAGGCGCAGGCGAGGGCATCTCCACCAAGGCCGACAGGATCGAGGTCGACAAGGTCAGGCAGACTGTAAAACTGTTCGACAAATCGAATGCGCTGATCGGATTTTATCCCGCGACGGTCGGCAGCGAAGAGAAGCCGTCGCCTTCAGGCACGCTCAAGGTCACGGAAGTCAGCCGAAATCCGTACTATCGCTACAATCCCGCTTATCGTTTCAAGGGCGTCCATTCCCGCAAGCCCTTCACCATCAAGCCCGGCCCGAACAATCCGGTCGGCACGGTCTGGATCAACCTGTCTGCCGAGGGCTACGGCATTCACGGCACGCCTTCGCCGGAGAAGATTTCCAAGGCGGAATCTCACGGCTGCGTGCGTCTGACCAATTGGGATGCCGAGCGCGTCGCCGGCCGTGTCTCGAAAGGCACGCCGGTGGCATTCGTGGGCAGCCCCGGATGAACGAACGCCTCGAGGTGGCAACGCCGCTCGCCGATTGTGCGCTATTTCGGGATCGGCATCGTCAGCTCCTTGTCGGCCGTATCCACCACGAAGACAGCCAGCAATTTTGCGGGTTCGGTGTCGCTGGCATTGGCGCTGACGGCATGACGGTCGCCGGGTTTTTCAGAGAAGTTCTCGCCCTTGTGAAAGACCTTGGCGGGGCCGTCATTGACCTGACTGCGGATCGCGCCTTCCAGGACGGTGGCGTAGATGAAAGCCGAGGGCGCGTGGATGTGGGCCGGCGAGGAGCCTCCGGGACCATACTCGACCAGCACGCCTTTCATGCTCTTCCCCGGGACATTGGGCAGCGCCTGGTCGAACACGACGGTCGCCTTGGCCGTGGGGGCCGCCGTCTCGGCGGCATGGGCCGTCAGGAATGATGCGGCATAGACAGCGGTTGCGATCAGCAATTTGCGCATGGGAGTCTCCTCAAAGCCTCGCGAGCCATGTTGCGAGCGACGTTTTGCCGAGCCGCGCCTCGCCGAGAGGGTTCAGCGATGTGTCGTCGATGGGAGCGCCGTAGTACGGCGCCTTTGGGTCTCCCACCACGGGTCGAGCGTCGCCGGACGCCTTCAGGCGCCGTGCGATGAATTCGTTGAAGGGCGCCTTCTCAGGTCCTGCGATATCGATCGTGCCGTTGAGCGGCTGGCCCATCGCGACCTCTGCGAGGCGATCAGCCACGTCGTCGGCCGCGATGGGTTGAAACAATGCCGTGGGAACGACGATCCGGCCCTCGGCCGCACCCATGTCACCGATGGCGCTGAGGAATTCGAAGAACTGGGTGGCGCGGACGATCGAGTAGGGGACCGGAGATGCCTTGACGATGGTCTCCTGCGCCAGCTTGGCACGAAAATAGGCGATGTCGGGCGAGCGCTCGGTCCCGACGATCGAGAGCGCCACATGATGCTTCACGGCCGCAGCCGCCTCGGTCGCAGCGAGGTTTTTGCTCGAACGCTCGAAGAATTCAAGCACGGCGGCAGGCTCCCAGGACGGCGCGTTGGCAACGTCAACCACGACATCCGCACCCGCCAGCACTGCTGCGAGGCCTTCCCCGGTCACGGCGTTCACGCCTGACTTCGGCGAAGCCGCAACAGCGTCGTGGCCTTGTTGCTTGAGCTTCGTTACGAGCTTGGATCCGATCAATCCGGTCCCGCCGATCACGACGATCTTCATGGCCTATCTCCTCGGCACGTTGCGAGCGCGAGCCTTTCAGGATCGACGGCGCCCGCGTCGCGAAAGCGATGAGGCGACTCTTACCGGGGAAATGGGGCAGGCTCTTGCCTGTAACCGGCCTGCCTTGTCCAAAAATGCTGAAGACGTCTGTCCAATCGCCGATAGATAAAGTTGCGTATCGAAATAGTCCGACGCACGGAGCGCACCGCTGACGCCGGCATCCGCCAGCGGCGCTCGCTAGATTGCAGCACGTCCTTCTCGTTGGCGTTCGGTTACAGACGGCATTCGCACCACGCAGCGGAACCCGACATGGCCGGTCGAGGTATCGACCGGCTCGGCGTGCCGCGCAGCCGGGCGATATCGGCGGCAATAGTTCGGCGCGCAAAGATGCGAGCCGCCCTTGAGGACCTTGCGCGGAATCTGGATGTCGGGGAGGCGAGGGTCGTAGCTTGTGTGCTCACCGCCGCCGCGGGGATTTTTGGGGATGCAGCAGGGCTTTGCAGCGTCGGCGGCGTGCTTCGACGACCACCAGTCGGAGGTCCACTCCCAGACGTTGCCGATCATGTCGTAGAGACCGTAGCCGTTCGGCGGGAAGGCCATGACCGGCGAGGTACGCTCGTACCCATCCTCGCCGAGATTCTGGACGGGGAAGTTGCCCTGCCAGATATTGGCCATGTGCTTGCCGCCCGGCACCAGCGCATCGCCCCAGGCGTATTCCTCCGCCTCGAGGCCGCCACGCGCGGCGAACTCCCACTCCGCCTCCGTCGGCAAGTCCTTGCCGGCCCAGTGGGCATACGCTGCCGCATCGCTAAAGGAGACGTGAACGACCGGATGGTCGTCGAGGTCCTTGATGTTGCTGCCGGGACCATAGGGATGGCGCCAGTTGGCGCCGCGCAGGAAAGTCCACCACTGGCTCCAGTCGGTGAGATCGGTGATGCGCGGCAGCGGGGAGAACACCAGCGATCCCGCGTAGAGCATCTCCGCCAGCGCGCCCGGATAGTCCTTCGGATCCGGAACGACCTGCGCCTCGGTGACATGGCCGGTTGCGTTGACGAACTGCTTGAACTGCCGGTTAGTCACGGGCGTGCGGTCGATCCAGAAGCCGTCGACAGCGACGCGATGGCTCGGCGCTTCCTCGGGATAATGATGGTCGGATCCCATGCGAAAGGTTCCGCCGGGAATGAAGACCATCTCGCCGGTCTTCAAATCATCCGGCAACCACTCGCAGTGATCCAGATCCGCTCGCAACATGGTGGAAGCTCCGATACCCGCATTCCACCCGATGCTACTGCGCTACCTCTGGCAGACTTCGACGATGGCTCCTTGTCCGGCCCATTGGACGCATTGTCTGGTCCCCCACTTTTTTGGCGCTCCGGGCAGAGGAGGACGCTGCATTGCGTCCACATCTCTTTCCTTTGCACGCACGTCTTCGAACACGCGGCAAATCCATGCCGCGTGCGCTCTGCCACCCGCAGAACGCTTCCGCTTAATATCGCTAAGGTTGCAAATGATACCCGAAGATTGGACGGCTGTGATGTGCAATTTGTGCCAGTCTGCCCGGGCAGTGAGACCTAATGCCCCATGGCTCAGATCCTTCAGTGCAGAGGCATTTGAGAGCAAATCTTGCGACAAATTCGGCGATGACTTGCCTGAAAACGCGAAGTCAGCTTGTCGTACCCACCTCGCGTTGTAGTGGTACTTCGCTATCGCGTGCCGCAGAATTGTCGCGCTTCAGTAACACGGTACAGCCATGGGGCAATTCCTTCTGGTTGATTCGCGCAAGCTGGATGGTTTCGAAGGTCTTCAGCAGGCCGTCCACGGCTCGCATGTCGATGTGATGCAACTCGGCCGCGGTCGGTTGCGCGGAACTTTATCCCATGTCGGCATCGGCGACTTCTCGCTCAGCATTGGTGCTTTCAACGTCGGCATGCGCACGCAGCGGGTTTCCAGCGACGACAGACTGATCATCGGGATGCTGCTCGCGGCCGAAGAGCGCGTCGCCCACTGGTCGTTCGACATGCAGCTCAATGATGTGCTCGTCATTCCGCCGCGGCTCGAACATGACGGTGTTTTTCACGGCGGCTCCGCCTACGCCGCCATGCGATTCGACATCAACGAGGTCGCGACGCTGTTCGGCGGAGAAGCACGGCTAAGCGATCCCGACACCTGGCGCAGCCGCGGTCATTTCCGCGCGCACATCGAGACCGGCGCGATCGCCTCGCGCCGCCTGGTCCGGATCATGTCGCACCTGCGCGACAACAAATATGGGCTGACGCTATCAACTGCCGATTTCTGGAAACGATCGATCGCCGAATGCATGGCTGCCAACGTCGCGTCGTCGCTGCCACCCGACGGGAATGGCTGGCTCCCTTCCGCACGCCGGCTGATCCGCAAGGTCGAGGAGTTTCTCGACGACGCCGGCACCCGTCCGGTGCACGTGTCGGAAATTTGCGCGGCGCTCGGCGTATCGCGGCGCACCCTCCACCGCGCCTTTCAGGAGGTATTCGGTCTCGGTCCGGTCACCTTCCTCAGGCACAAGCGTCTCTGCGCTGTTCATTCGATCCTGCACCAGAGCGCACCTGGCTCGACCACCGTGACAGCCGTCGCCATGCAACAGGGCTTTTACGAGCTCGGCCGGTTTTCGCAATATTACCTGGCAATGTTCGGGGAGCGTCCGTCGCAAACGCTTGGAATTGCGACGGTGCAGCCCGTCGAAGACGATATCACCAGAACCTAGCGCTCTGAGTCTGGACCGCGAACGACGCCATGATGGCATGCGTGCCGGTGTTTTGCCGGCGTGAAACGGCGAAAAAAACCGTCATGAAAACAACCAGATGGCTACTGTGCATGGGGTTGTTTTCACAGTTTTGAGTTGGATAGGCAGGCCGCCTTCAGCTTTACGCCCCGCAGACGATCACGCCATACCAGCCCAGACCCCGATAGGTCTCGTAGCCCGGGGTGGCATGGAACGCGACCAGCGTGCCCGAGCCGTCCTGATAGAAGCCGGAACGCTGGCCATTGAGCGACAGCGAGATGCGTTCGCTGAGAATGCCTTGTCCGTCGGAAGCGGCGATCACGCGAAGATTGGAGTCGACCAGCAGCACGCGCGCCTTGTCGCTGTCGCCGACACGCACGCCTTGCACGATGGCGCGGGCCTGTGCCTCCCAGTCGAAATGGATGGCGAGCACCCCGATCGGCGCGCCGTTAGCCTGTCCACCGGCGCGGACGCTGGCGCAATAGGTCGCGACCTGGGCATTGCCGAGCAGCGGCTGGTTCTCGACGTCGCCGGCGACATAGTCGTCGCCGGAGCGCAGGGTCTTGGCCTCGCGAAACCATTTGGTGTGGGCGACGTTCTGGCCGACGGCGTGAAACCGGTCGGCGCGGCCGTTGGCGATGACGTTGCCATCGAGGTCGCAGAGCCAGAGGTCGAGATAGACGGTGTAGGCGCCCAAGATCACGCCGAGACGCTGCGAGGCATGGGACACGGCCGCGCCGTCGGGCGAGGCCGCGCAATCGACCAACGCGGAATCGGTCGCCCACCAGCGCACGTCGCAGGTCCGTTCATAGAGGTTGCGGTCGATGAGCTCGATGGCGTTGAGCGACAAATCGACCATGCGCTCGCCGCGCGAGCGCTGGCTCATCCGGTCGATCGAGGAGACGAGATCGCCGGTCCGTTTCGTCAATTGGCTTTCGAGCTCGCGGGCGATGGTCTCGACCTGCTGGCCGACGCCACGGACCTCCTGCGCCACCACGGCGAAGCCCGCGCCCTGTGCGCCGGCACGCGAGCTTTCGATCAGCGCGTTCAGTGCCAGCATCTTCATCTGGTTGGTGATCTGCTGGATCGACTTGGTCTTATCGACCGCGATCTGGTTGACCTCCGCCGTAAGGCGGTTGATCAGCGCGGAGATGTCGGAATCATCCTCGGCGGATTCATTTGCGATCGGCTTGGCTTTGAGACCCAGCGCAGCAGACATCGGGGGCTTCCCTTGGCAATGAGGTCTGATCTGCAACGAACCCGGAACAATCACTGACAGATCGAATACAATTCTTTTTCGAAGATTCCGCCTAACGCCTGCTTAATTTGCTGTTTTGCGGAATGCTCAAATGATAGTCAGTCCGCGCAGCAAAGCGGCAATCCACCGCTTTGTGCGGCGCAGACATTGCAAATCCCGGGGGATTGCGGGCCAATCGTTCCGTCGGCCGGGCGATGCAATACCTCCGGCTCCCAGGTTCCTCAAACCGACCGCTGTTCATGACGCCGCCCGCCACCGCCTTGCCCGTCGAAGCGCCCCAGGCGTTCCTGGGAGTGGCGCGCTCGCTCACCGACAAGCTCTGGCGCGACCGGCTGGATGCGCGCGGGGCGGCGAAGGCGCTTGCCATCGTGCAGCGCCACCAACTGCCCGAGCTGCTGGCGCGGGTGCTGGCAGGTCGCGGTGTCGACAGCGATGCCGTCGCCGATTTCCTCGATCCAACCATCCGCAAGCTCCTACCGGACCCGTTCACGGTGACGGAGATGGAAGCCGCCGCGAAGCGGATCGCGGATGCCGCGGGAAGCGGCGAGAAGGTCGCGATCTTCGGCGATTACGATGTCGACGGCGCGACCTCGGCGGCGCTGCTGACCTGGCATCTGCGCCATTGCGGGCTCGATCCGCTGATCCACATTCCCGACCGCATCTTCGAGGGCTACGGGCCCAACACGGAAGCCGTGCGTGCGCTGGCCGCAAAGGGCGCCACGCTGCTCGTCACCGTCGATTGCGGTACCACCAGCATCGAGCCGCTCGCCGAAGCAAAACGTCTCGGCATGTCCGTCGTCGTGATCGACCATCATCAGGCCGGCACGGAGTTGCCGGAGGTCGACGCGTTGGTCAATCCGCACCGGCTCGACGATCTCTCCGGTCTCGGCCATCTCGCCGCCGTCGGCCTCGTGCTGGTGACGCTGGTCGCGGTCAATCGTGAGCTACGCCAACGCGGCTTCTGGAATGCGGAGATGCCCGAGCCGGATCTGCTCGGCATGCTGCATCACGTTGCGCTCGGCACGGTTGCCGATGTCGCGCCGCTGATCGGGCTCAACCGCGCGTTCGTCGCCAAAGGCCTGATCGCGATGCGGCGGCGCGACCATGTCGGCCACACCGCGCTGATGGACGTGGCGCGGCTCAACGGCCCGCCGGAGGCCTGGCATCTCGGCTTCATGCTAGGGCCGCGCATCAATGCCGGCGGCCGCATCGGCCGCGCCGATCTCGGCGTGCGGCTGCTTTTGGAGGGTGACAGCGTCGAGGCCGCGCGGATCGCCGCCGAGCTCGACCGCCTCAATAGCGAGCGCCGTATCATCGAGCAGGCGGCCGAAGCGCAGGCCGAAGCCGAGGCGCTCGCCTCGATCGGGCTCGAGGACAAGATCGGCGTGATCGTGACGGCCTCCGAAGGCTGGCATCCCGGCGTGGTCGGTCTCGTTGCGTCCCGGTTGAAGGAGAAGTTCTCGCGGCCCGCCTTCGCGATCGCGCTGGAGCCCGGCGGCATCGGCACCGGCTCCGGCCGCTCGATTGCCGGCGTCGATCTCGGCAAGGCAGTACGGCAGGCGGTCGCCGACGGCATTCTGCTCAAGGGCGGCGGCCACGCCATGGCCGCGGGCGTCACGCTGCGCAAGGAAAAGCTCGCCGAATTTCGCGCCTATCTCGAGCATGCGTTGGCCCGCGACGTTGCCGAGGCGCGCCACGTCAACGAGCTCTACATCGACGGCGCGGTCTCCGCGCGCGCGGTGACGACCGAGCTTGCAACGACGCTCAACCGCGCAGGTCCGTTCGGCAGCGGCAATCCGGAAGTCGTGTTGGCGCTGCCGGCGCACCAGCTCGTCTATGCCGACGAGGTGGGACAGGCACATTTGAGGCTACGCTTCAAGTCGGGCGACGGCGCCATCGTCAACGGCATCGCGTTCCGTTCGATCAGACAGAAGCTTGGCAACGCGCTCGTCGCCAATCGCGGCCAGCAATTGCATGTCGCGGGATCATTGTCGGTGGATCGCTACCAGGGCGCCGAGCGTGTGCAATTCCGCGTCATCGACGTCGCGCTGCCCGACCAGGGACCATCCATGATTAGATAGGTCCGGCAAACAACAAAAAACGAATAGCAAAAAAGGGAGTGAACATGGCAGGGCAGGTTGAGGGCAAGGTCGCGCTGGTGACCGGCGGCGCCTCCGGCATCGGCGAGGCCGTCGTCGAGATGTTCGCGCGCGAGGGCGCCACCGTCATCGCCACCGACATCGACGAGCTGCGCGGCCCCGAGCTCGCCAATCGCATCACCAAGGCCGGTGGCAAGGCGATTTTCCTGGAGCAGGACGTCACCAGCGAAGAGCGCTGGATCGAGATCACAGCCGAGATCGCGAAGCGCTTTGGCCGGCTCGATATTCTCGTCTCCAACGCCGGCATCGGCATTGCCGTGCCCTCGATCGTCGACATGACGCTCAGCGATTGGCGCAAGCAGAACGCGATCAACCTCGACGGCGTCTTCCTCTCGGTCAAGCATTGCCTGCCCCTGATGCGCAAGACCGGCGGCGGCTCGATCGTCATGATGTCCTCGCTCGCGGGCCTGCGCGGCGCGCCCGGGCTGTCGGCCTATTCGGCGACCAAGGGCGGCGTGCGGCTGTTCGCAAAGTCGATCGCGATGGAGTGCGCGGCGGCCTGTGACGGCATCCGCGTCAACTCCGTCCATCCCGGGATCATCGACACGCCGATCTGGGGCAAGATCCCGACAGGTGCGACCGGCAACCAGGGCAACGCGCCGATCGACCCGGACGAGCGTGCGCGCGTCGCGACGCCGCTCGGCCGTGCCGGCCAGGCTCTGGAAATTGCCTCCGGCGTGCTGTATCTGGCCTCCGATGCCTCGCGCTACGTCACCGGCAGCGAGCTCGTCATCGACGGCGGCATGAACGCCGGCGGCGTGCCGCGGCGGGCGTAGGCCCCCGCCCGGGCGGCGAAGGGCAGGGTGGCGCCCGCGGGGGCTGACGCGCAGGCGTCGGACCTGTACAACGCGGGCGTCTTCCGATCGACAGAGGTGTCCTTCCGCCATGGCGCACAGCCTTCACTCTTCGTCATCCACGCCAGCAACGTTTCGATCGAACCGTCCGGATCTCGCGAGCGACGCGATCCGCAGCGCGCGCGAGGATCTTGCCGCCTGCTTTAGGATGGCGGCGCGCAACGGCTTTGAGGAGGGCATCTGCAACCACTTCTCGGCCGTGGTGCCGGGCCATGACGATCTCTTCCTGGTCAACCCTTACGGCTACGCCTTCCGCGAGCTGACCGCGTCAAAACTTCTGATCTGCGACTTCCACGGCAATGTGCTCGACGGCGAGGGCGTGCCCGAGGCGACCGCGTTCTACATCCATGCCGAGATGCACAAGCGCCTGCCGCGCGCCAAGGTCGCCTTCCACACCCACATGCCCTACGCCACGGCGCTGTCGATGACCGAGGGCGATCCGCTGATCTGGGCCGGCCAGACCGCGCTCAAATTCTACGGTCGAACGGCCGTGGACCGCGACTACAACGGCCTCGCACTCGACAACCGCGAAGGCGCACGCATCGCATCGGCCGTGGGGGATGCCGACATCATCTTCATGAAGCATCACGGCGTGATGGTGCTGGCGCCGACCATCGCGGAGGGCCTGGGACGATCTTTATTATCTCGAACGCGCCGCCGAGGTGCAGGTGTTGGCGATGTCGACCGGGCGACAGGTACTGCCGGTCGATCCCGCGATTGCGGCCGAAACCTACAGGCAGATGCGCGAGGGCGATTCCGAATCCGCGCGGCTGCATCTTGCCGCAATCCGCCGCCAGCTCGATGCGGAAGAGCCGCAGTACCGGCACTAGCGATCGCGTCGTAGCCCGGATGGAGCCATAACTAAGACCCCTGGCGCAGCTTCGCCAGCACCTTCAGCCCGCCATAGCCGTCCGCAGGCGTGATGCCCGCGCGCTGCTGAAAGTCCTTGATCGCTTTCATGGTGTCGTTGCCGACACGGCCATCGGTGCCGCCGGTATCGAAACCCGCCTTGGTCAGGCGCGTCTGCATCTCCTGCACCTCGGCGAGCGTCAATGCGCGCTCGGAGCCGGGGAATGGCTGGATGAAAGGCGGGGCGCCGAGGCAGCGGTCGCCGAGATGGCAGATCGCCAGCGCATAGTTCATCGAGGGATTGTAGCTCTTCACCGCGTTGAAATTCGGTCCCAGCAGAAATGTCGGCCCGCCCGCAACCGGCGTCCACATCTGCGCGGATGCGGAGGCTTGCGGAAACGGCTGGCCGTCGGCGCGGGTGACGCCGGCCGCCTGCCAAGCCGCATAGGTCCGGCTGCCGCTCATCTCACCGGGCGTGCGCACCTCGTAGCCCCAATGCTCGCCGCGGTGCCATTTGCCGCGATTGACGAGATATTTTGCGGTCGAGCCCAACGCGTCGTCGGGCTTGCCGAACGGCGACACCTTGCCGTCGCCGTCATAGTCGATGCCGACATTGAGCCAGACTTCCGGCATCCATTGCGAATGCCCCATTGCGCCGGCCCAGGATCCCTGCATCTGCTCAGGCGTGCTCCAACCCTTGTCGACGATGCGCAGCGCGTTGATCAGCTCAGTTTCCCAATAGGCTTTTCGGCGCGGCTCGTTCCAGGCGAGGGCGGCGAGCGAGGGAAACACCGGCGTCATGTGGTTCTGCTGCACCAGCGGATCGCCATAAGCGGACTCGACGCCCCACAGCGCCAGCAGCGTACCGCGCTCGACGCCGAAATCGCGCTCGATGCGCGCGAGCAGCGCCTCGTTGTTCTTCAGCGCGATCTTGCCGTTGATGATGCGCCAGTCGGAGACGCGACGGTTGATGTATTGCCAGACCTGCTCGTGGAATTCGGGCTGGTTGCGCATCTGCTTGAAGACGCTCATGTCGGGCTCGACCCGCGCCATCGCGCGCTGCCATGTCGCAGCCGAGATGCCTTTCGCCATGGCACGTGCGCGGAAAGACTCGCGCCATTCGTCGAAGCCTGGAGGTGCGGCGAAGACATGCGTCGGGAAAGCGAGCAGGGTGGCTGCACCGATGGTGAAGGCGCGGCGGGTATGATGGACCGAGGAATCAGCGTGTTTCATCGACTTATTGTAGCCGGAAACATGGCTCCTGTGAGTCGGTTCCTGGAGGCTCGGAACGGGACGTCCAGTCCTGTTCCTTCCGGAACAAATTGTCGCACTCCCGCATTCCCTCCGCATGCAATCGAGGAGGACGAGATGAGGAAATATCTGTTTGCGGCCGCCATGGTCACCGCTATCGCAGCCCCCGCATTCGCCGACGAAGTCGGTGTTCATGTTGGTCCGGTCGGCGCCGGTGTGACCGTCGGACAGTCCCCGGAATATCGAGAGCGTGACCGCGATCGTGATCGCACCACCGTGATCAAGGAGCGCGAGCCTGCCGACCGCACTACGGTCATCAAGAAGGAAGATGAATTCGGTAACCGCGAGAAGACCGTAATCCATCACGACAACGACTGACGGAGCAGGGCCCCGGCCGATTGTCGGGGCCCGCTTTCTGTTCGAAAATTCGGGGTTGAATGAAGATACGCGCGCATGCGGAGAGCCACGTCGTCGAGCTCGACGACGGATCGCAATGGCAGATTTTCCCTGGTGATCTCGCGACGACGCTGAGCTGGAAGCCCGAAACCGATTTGCGCCTCGAGCCGAGCGGGGATCGGATGAGTTCACATGTACTCGTGAATGGCACCGATCAAAGCCGCGTGCGGGTGATTGCGGCGGGCGAGGCTTGGCCGGACGGTGAGGTTAAGAAAGTATTGAAGGGCGGGTAGGCTTGGTCGAACATCCCCAAATTTGGGCCCCGTCACTTTACTGTCGGTTCGCTTCCATCTGCGCAGAATGCACTTATGCGGGAGCTGTTCGACATCATCCGTGCGAATCCCTGGCCGTTCGGCGCCGGACTCCTCGTCGTGGTCCTGATGATCATCGCCGAGAATTTTGGCCGCAGCATTCAAGGAGGCGGTGCCGGAGGCGGCGACTTCTCCGATGCCGGCGGGTGTGACGGCGGTGAGGGAGGCGGGGGCGACTAGACTTGGCCTGGTCCTCGCCTAGTCCTCCTGCAGATCAGTTGGGATGCCGGCGAGCCAGCGGCGAATACTCGCCTCGGTGCCGGCATCCAATCCCGCGGCCAGACGCTTCTCCAGCGCGATCACACGCTCCCTGCACGCCTTCAACAACGTCGCTCCCCGCGACGTCAACGTCCATTGCTGGATGCGGCCGTGGACGGGGTGGGGTGTCATCTCAATCGCGCCGTCGCGCTCGAGATTGCGGATGATGACGCCGACCGTCTGCGGAGTCAGGAAGGTGAGACGGGCGACGTCGGCGCCCGACAGGCCGGGATAGGCATTCAGCATCGTCAGCACCGCGAATTGCGGTGGCGTCACGCCGAGATCGGCGAGTGTCCGCTCCATCGTGAGACGGACTGCGGCATGGGCCTGGCGCAAGAGATAGCCGAGATAGCCTTGCTCGCCACGCTTGCCTTCGCCGGGGGCGGGCAGGCGCACGGCGTCAGGGCCGGCGGTTTTGCTCCGGGATTTCGATCTCGTGATCTTGGGCGACTTGCGCAACATATAAGAGCTCTTATAAGATGTAAGCCTTCTTATAATAACACGAGGTGAATGGCAATGTCACATGCCCGCAGCGAATACGAGGATTTCAAACGGATTGCGCCCGATGCCTATGATCTGGTGCTCGCGTTGGGCCGGGTTGCGGCGGACGCCGGCCTCGACAAGCAGCTTCTCGAGCTGGTCAAGTTGCGCGCCTCGCAGATCAACGGCTGCGCCTTCTGCCTGCAGCATCACATCCTGCTTTCGGAGCGGATCGGCGTGCCCGTCGACAAGCTCAATTTGGTCGTGGTCTGGCGCGAGGCGCCGATCTTTTCCGCGCGCGAACGTGCCGCGCTGGCCTGGGCCGAGGCGCTGACCTGCCTGCCCGACGGCGTCGGCGAAGACGTGTACGCCGAGGCGAGCCGTGAATTCTCCGAGACCGAGCTGACGTACCTGACCTCGGCGGTCGCCTCGATCAACGTCTGGAACCGTTTTGGTGCGGCGTTTCGCTGGACGCCGGCGACGCGGCCCGTCGAAGCCAATGCCGCAGCGTCCTGATTGCAACGAAGGGAGATCATGATGACAGCAATGAGTTTTCCCACCGCGCCGCGCCCGGCGTCATCGCGTTCGATGGCGATCGCCGTCGTCGGCGGTCTCGCGTGCGCGCTTGCGATCGGCAAAGCGCTGCCGGTGACGATGGACACCATTTCCGGCGCACTCTCGCCGCTCTGCGCCACCGCCGCCGAAAGCTCGCCGCTCGACAAGGTCGAGCCGATCGGCTCCTACGCGCTGCCGAACGTGCCGGGCAAGCGCGTCACGATCGTGCGCGTGTTCTACGGCCCCGGCGGGTTCTCGCGGCCGCATCGTCACGCAGGATCCGTCACCGCCTACATCACCAAGGGCGAGATCCGCTCCCAGCTCGGCGGCGGCCCGGTCGAGACGTTCGGCGTCGGCCAGTCCTTCTTCGAGCCGCCCGGCTCGACCCATCTGGTCTCGGCCAATGCGAGTACCACGGAGCCGGCAGAATTGATCGCGGTGTTCGTGGCGGACGAGGGCGCGCAACTCACGACGTTGCTGGATTGATCCGTAGCCCGGGTGAGCGAAGCGACACCCGGGGCAGTCGTAGCGTGAGTCCGGGATGTCGCTTCGCTCATCCGGGCTACGTTACCAGCGTGCTCTCTCGTCAGCCGCCGTAGGATGCTGGATCAGGATTGTCCGACGGATGCTCGAACGACTTCTTCATCGACACCGGCATGGGTACGTGAAAGTTCAGGCCGCGCGGCGGCACCGGCTCCATGAACCATTTGTTGTAGATCTGCTCGATCTCCGGGCTCTTGTAGAGTTTTGCGGTCGCGCGATCGACCACCGCCTTGAACGGCGCGTCGTCCTTGCGCAGCATGATGCCGTAAGGCTCCGGATCGGAGAACGCGCCGGTACTGATCGCGTACAGCGACGGATCCTTCGAGGAGGCGATCATCGCCGCCAGCTGGATGTCGTCCATGACGAAGGCCACGGCCCGGTCGGTCTCGACCATTAGGAACCCTTCGGGGACATCCTTTGCGTTCATCACGGTGATGTCGAGCGAGCGGGCCGCATTGGCCTTGTTGAGCTGCGTGATGTTGGTGGTGCCCGAGACCGAGACGACGGCGTTGCCCTTGAGATCGTCGATTTGGTCGAGCTTCGAAGTCTTCTTGGACACGAAGCGGCTCGCCGTGAGGAAATGCGTGTTGGTGAACCACACTTGTTTCTGGCGATCGGCGTTGTTGGTCGTCGAGCCGCATTCGAGATCGACGGTGCCGTTCGCCATCAGCGGAATGCGGCTGGACGAGGTGACCAGGTTCTCGTTGACCGCGAGCTTGTCCAGCTTGAGCTCGGCCTTGATCTCCTCGACGATCTTCATGCAGATGTCGATGGCGTAGCCGACGGTCTTCTGCTTCTCGTCGATATAGCTGAAGGGCACCGCGCTGTCGCGCACGCCGAGTGTGATCGCGCCGGTGTCCTTGATCTTCTTCAAGGTCCCGCTCAATTCCTGCGCATGAGCCGGCACGCCGAACGCGACGGCCAGAACGGCCACTATAGTGAGACAACGCATGTGCTTCCCTTCATCCTGTTTACCCGTGGGGAGGAAAGCAATTCTGAGGCCAGACAATTTCGAGGCCAGAGAAGGCTCCGTCATAAGGAGGCCGGGCCGGTCAGGCGGTGTGCGTGCAATTCGCTGTCATAGGACCGTCATCAGACAGTTTGGTTGGCTGTCTAGATGGCGCAAGCAGCGTCAATTCTCGTCGCCGCCCGATCCCTCGCGCAGGTCCGGCTTGAGCACGTCCTCCGGCAGCGCATGTGCCACGGGCTGCGGCGTGCCGGCGATCTCCGGGCCGACCTCGCGGCCGCGGGCATGGATCAGACGCTCGTACGCCGAGACCAACGTGACGTAAGGACTGACCCAGATCCAGCCGTCGCGGGTGAACACCTGCACGTCGAAATGCAGGTGCATCGAGGTGCCGGCGGGATGATCGAGATAGTTCGAGACCACGCCGATCTTCTCACCCTCCGATACGATGCGACCATTGAGCAGGCCATCGGCGTTCAGCGCCTGCGGGTTCATATGCATGTAGCGGAAACGGATGTGCTCGGTCCGGCTGTTGATTTGCAGCGTCACGGCCTGGTCCTTGGAAGCGCGTATGACCCTCGCATCGCGCACGGCGACGATGGCGCGCTGCTTGGGATCACAGGCTTGGCGGCCTTCACCAGGCGATGGGCACTCAGCCGCGCGGATGTCCTCGCCCTGATGGCCATAACCGCCGCCGCATTGCCAGACCTCGAAACTGCGGGATTCGCAGAAATTGTCGCGCCAGGGGTAAGCGGTCGTGCTCTCCATCTTGTCGCGCTTGGCATAGGATTGCGAGTGTACGAAAGCGGGCGCCTTCTCGAGAGGAAAGCGGATCTGTGCGTAGGCCATCACGTCGGGATGGCCGCCCTGCTTGCGATAACCGGTGTTCGGGATGATGTCGCCGCTCGGCCGATAGGTGAAGTCCGGGGAACGCGCCGCGGGACGATCGAGAATGTTGGAAGCGATGTCCGTGAGCGGCCGCATGCGCTGGCCGCCCGCCACGCGCAGCGCCTTCAGGAAGCGCTCGGCGACCGGATAGGCCTCCTTGCAGGCAAGCCGCCGCGGCTTGGCGACGCTGTCGAGGCATTGGATCGACACCACATAGGCGACGCCGAAACGGGTGAAAGCGTAGCGCACATAGCCTTCCCGGATGAATTTGCGCAGGTCCGGGTAGAGCGCTGCGAGCGGTTTGACCGGCTCGCCCTTGCCGCCCGAGGGATCGGCAATGTCATAGACGAGCGCCGAACCCGTGATCTGCACCTCGACCGGTCTTGCGAAGACCCGGCTCGGCATGCCGTCTCCGGTACCAGGCTCGAACGAAAAGGTCGCGCTGTAGCCGGCGGGGCCGGCATCGAACATGTCGACGGAATTGAAGTCGGCCTGGTAGCGCGACAGCGCGACGGTCGCTGGCGCACCATTGTGCCGTGCTTCGAAATACGCAGCAGCGTCGAACGGCAGCAGCACGGGCACGGAGCTGCGGGAGATGCCGGTGAAGAATTGCGAGGAGATCGCGTTGAGCTGCACCAGCGCCGGCATCGTGCGCGGATCATAGCGCGGCACCGAACGACGGGGCGCGAAGATGAAATCGTCCGCGACCCGGGGATGGGCGTTGATTTCGGTGCGCAGCTGATCGAGCGCCGCGCGCCAATCGACGCGCAGCGCCGTGAGCGAGGGGCTGCGGAATTCATCCGCAGTGAGCGGAGAGGCAATGAGGAGCGAAAGCGACGCCAGAAGTTGCGAGACGAAGCGGAAACCTTTCCCAACCACTGTCTCGCCCCCCGGCGGCACCTGTTGCGCTCGCGTTGGCCCCGTCAGTCCTTGGCGCGCTCGGAGTAGGAGCCGTCTTCGGTCATCACGACGATTCGGGTGCCGACGGCGATGTGCGGCGGCACCGTGGTGCGCAGGCCGTTCGAGAGCACGGCGGGCTTGTAGGACGAGGAGGCGGTCTGGCCTTTGGTCACGGGCTCCGTCTCGACCACTTCCAGCGTCACGCGCTGCGGCAGGGCGATCGATACGGGATTGGCGCCGTGCAGCGACAGCTTGACCGTCATGCTCTCCTGAAGATAGGCCGCCGCGTCGCCGATCACGTCCTTGGAGACCTGGACCTGGTCATAGGTCTCCGGGTTCATGAAGTGATAGCCGTCACCATCTTCGTACAGGAAGGTATAGTTGCGCTCTTCGATCGTGGCCTTCTCGACCTGGTCGGTGGTCTTGTAGCGCTCGGAGATCTTTACCCCGTCCGAGATTCGGCGCATTTCGATCTGGCTGACCGGGGTGCCCTTGCCGGGATGGATGTTCTCGGCGGTCACGACGACATATAGCTTGCCGTCTTGCTCGATCACGTTGCCCTTGCGAATAGAACTGGCGATGACTCTCAAAGCTGTATTTCCTGCTTGCTTGGCCCGGCTCGGGCCAGGACGTGGTCAAATTGATGGGGGACCTGGGGCCCCAAATCAGACCGCGGCACCCGTTTCGGGCCGCAACATACTGGTTTTGCCGTTGGATGCCAGCATTTTGCTGGCCTGCGGGACGGCCGGTTAATGGCTGGGGACAAGCCGATGTCGCCGTTCTGGTCCCCCTCGCGGCATCTCGACCGCCGGCCCTTCCTGCAGGCCAGGGGAGCAATCACCGGGGCTCTACGGGGATTTTTCGCCGAGCAGGGCTTTGTCGAGGTCGAAACCTCCGTTCTCCAGGTCTCTCCGGGCAACGAGACCCACCTGCACGCCCCCCGGACCGAGATCGTGCGACCCGACGGCAGCCGTGTGAGCCGATATTTGCGGACTTCGCCGGAATTCGCCTGCAAGAAGCTGCTGGCGGCCGGGGAGACCCGGATTTTCGAGTTCGCCCGGGTGTTCCGGGACCGCGAGCGCGGCGACCTGCATTTGCCCGAATTCACCATGCTGGAATGGTACCGGGCAGGCGCCCCCTATGACGCCATCATGGCCGACTGCGTCGTCCTCATCGGCCGCGCCGCCCAAGCGACCGGGATTGGCACCTTCGCCTTCCGCGGCCGGACCGCCGATCCCTTCGCCGAGCCTGAACTTGTGACGGTGGCCGGCGCCTTCGAGCAGTTTGCGGGAATCGATCTGCTTGCGACCATTTCCGGTGGCGAAGGCGACCGCGCCGCGCTTGCCCGGGCCGCTGCCGGCAAGGTCCGTGTGGCCGAGGACGACACCTGGTCCGACATCTTCAGCAAGGTTCTGGTCGAGCATGTCGAGCCGCATCTGGGGCAGGGGCATTTGACCATTCTGTTCGAATACCCATCTCCAGAGGCGGCACTGGCGCGCGTGAAGGCAGGCGATCCCCGCGTTGCCGAGCGGTTCGAGATCTACGCCTGCGGTGTCGAGCTCGCCAACGGCTTTGGCGAACTGACCGACGTCGAGGAGCAGCGCAAGCGCTTCACGCAATCCATGGCGGAGAAGCAACGCCGCTACGGCGAAGCCTATCCGCTGGACGAGGACTTTCTGGCCGCGGTCGCGGCGATGCCGGAGGCGAGCGGCGTCGCGCTCGGTTTCGACCGGCTGGTGATGCTGGCGAGCGGCGCATCGCGAATTGATCAGGTGGTCTGGACGCCGCCTGCAAATGAAGCGTTAAGCGAGACATGATGAAGAGCAATCTTGCGCGCACATTGCGCGAGCCGGCCGAACTTGTCGCCGAGCAGCTGGTATCAGCCACAGCGCTGCCGGTGCTCGATCGCGTTGCCGCACGCTATGCGGTTGCGATCACGCCGGCGCTGGTCGATCTGATCGACAGGTCCGATCCCGACGATCCCATCGCGCGGCAATTCGTTCCGACTGCCGCGGAGCTCGAGATGCAGCCGGGCGAGAACGCAGATCCGATCGGCGATCATCCGTACTCGCCGGTTCCCGGGATCGTGCATCGCTATCCCGACCGTGTGCTGTTCAAGCTCGTTCACGTCTGCGCGGTCTATTGCCGCTTCTGCTTCCGCCGCGAGATGGTTGGACCCGGCAAGGAGAACGCGCTCTCGGACGGCGCCTATCGCGCCGCGATCGACTACATCCGATCGCACAGCGAGATCTGGGAGGTGATCCTGACCGGGGGCGATCCCCTGATGTTGTCGCCGCGGCGGATGAGCGAGATCATGGCGGATCTTGCCGGAATCGATCACGTCAAGATCATCCGCCTTCACACCCGCGTGCCCGTGGCCGAGCCCGCGCGCATCAGCGAGGAGATGGTCGGGGCGCTCAAGGTCGAAGGCGCCACCACCTGGGTGGCGCTGCATGCCAACCATGCGCGCGAACTGACGGGGCCCGCGCGTGCCGCCTGCGCGCGGCTGGTCGATGCCGGAATTCCCATGGTAAGCCAGTCCGTGCTTTTGCGCGGCGTCAATGACAACGCGACCGCTCTGTCGGATTTGATGCGAGCTTTCGTCGAATGCCGGATCAAGCCCTATTATCTGCATCACGGCGATCTCGCGCCCGGCACGGCGCATCTGCGAACGACGCTCGCCGAGGGGCAGGATTTGATGCGGCAGCTGCGCGGACGGGTGTCGGGACTGTGTCAGCCCGACTATGTCATCGACATTCCCGGCGGCGCCGGCAAGTCGCCGGTGGGACCGAATTACGTGTTGCCGATGCAAAATACCGCACCTGATGCGGGTGATGCGGCATCGGAAACGCGCTATCGTATCGTGGATTATTGCGGCGACGTTCACCTCTATCCGCCCGAGACCTGATTGGTCGTGATGGAGATTCTGGCTCGAGGAATGGAGGGAGAGACATGAAGAAGATCATGGTGGCAGTATCGCTCGCGGTCTTGCTCGGCGGCGCGGCGGTCGCGCAGACCGGCGGCACGAAGGGATCGACATCGGGCGGCGCGGCGTCCGGATCGCTGCCGCAGGCACCCGTGGGCCATCGCCAGCCGCGCGTCGGCGACGTGCCCAGCGAGAAGAACCTGAGCGACCCGAACGATCCCCTCAGCAAGGAAAATCAGGCGCTCGACAAGAAGATCAAGAGCATCTGCCGCGGCTGCTAGGCGCCGGAGCAGCGGGCAGGGTGCGACAGCCTCACCCCGCCCGCGATCGTTCGGTCAGGCGGAGCGCTCGTGCAGCCCTGCGCGTTTGGTGTTGCGCCGGATCTCGACCGCGTCAGCGAGCTGTTTGAGCACGGTTGCCGTGGTCGCCCAGTCGATGCATCCGTCCGTGATGCTCTGGCCATAGGTGAGCGGCTTCCCCGCCACCACGTCCTGGCGTCCGGCGACGAGATTGCTCTCGACCATCACCCCCATGATGCGGTTCTCGCCGCCGGAAATCTGGCCGGCGATGTCGGCTGTCACGAGCGGCTGGTTTTCCGGCTTCTTGCTCGAATTGGCGTGGCTCGCATCGACCATCACGAGCGGTGCGACGCTCGCTTTCGCCAGATCGTTGCAGGCCGCTGCGACGCTTGCCGCATTGTAATTCGGCGTGCTGCCGCCGCGCAGGATGATGTGACAATCCTCGTTGCCCGCGGTTGAGGCGATCGCCGAGCGGCCGAGCTTGGTCACCGCCATGAAATGATGCGGATTCGAGGCCGACTTCACCGCGTCCGCCGCGATGCGCACATTGCCGTCGGTGCCGTTCTTGAACCCCACAGGGCAGGACAGCCCCGAGGCCAGCTCGCGATGGATCTGGCTTTCGGTCGTGCGCGCGCCGATCGCGGCCCAGGACACGAGGTCGGCAATGTATTGCGGCGTCGTCATGTCGAGGAATTCGGTGCCGGCGGGCAGGCCGAGATTATTCACGGCCGAGAGCACGTTGCGCGCCAGCCGCAGGCCCTTGTTGATGTCGAAGCTGCCGTCCAGATCAGGATCGTTGATCAGGCCCTTCCAGCCGACCGTGGTGCGTGGCTTCTCGAAATAGACCCGCATCACGATTTCAAGTTGATCGGCAAGCTCTTCGCGCAAGCTCGCGAGGCGCTCGGCGTATTCGAGCGCGGCCCTGGGATCATGCACCGAGCAGGGGCCGACCACGACCAGAAGCCGGTCGTCCTGGCCATTGAGGATCGCGTGGATGGCGTTGCGTGCCGCCATCACCACGCGCGTCGCGGTGAGCGTACGCGGGACTTCCCGCATCACCTCTTCAGGCGTGCTCAGTTCTTTCAGTTCGCGGATACGAAGATCGTCGGTCGTGCTCAGCACGGCGGGCTCCTTGTCATTTTGAGACCCTGCCGGCCAATAAAAAAGCCGCCAGGTCTGGCGGCTGTTCGGACTAGATGCTGCAATTTGTCAGATTGAGCGTGATCCTCCCACCGCCAGCGAGCTGTCGTAGCTAAAATACCAATAAAAGCTGGTGGTGACGGTGATCATGGCCAGTCATATAGCGCGCGATCGGCGGGTTGTCACCCCCTAAGCGAGGTGAGGATCACGGGGCGCCTCAACTGTTGCTTTTGCGTGCCGCCAGCGCCATGCCGATCAGCGTGGCGCCACCGAACAGCAGGTTGATGCCGACGAGGATGCCGATCGCCCATTCCGCCGAGCTCGGCAATCCCGTGATCACCATGAACGAGATCGCGATATCGACGAGGCCCGAGATAAGAAGCCACGACCAGCGGCCGCCCGGCTCGCGGCGGTGCTCCAGCGCGTACATGATGGTGGCGATGCCCTCGGCGAGGAAATAGGCGCCGAGCACGATGGTCAGCGTCAGCACGGCCTGCATCGGTCGCGCCAGCAGCAGCATGCCTGCGAGCACCGCGAGCGCGGCCGAGATCAGCGACCACCAGAAGCCCGGCGTGCTGCGCGCCCAATAGGTGGCGATCAATCCGCCGATGCCGCTGATCAGGAACATCCAGCCGAGGAAGATCGCAATCGCAAGGCTTGCGAGCGGCGGCAGGATCAACGCGGCAACGCCGAGCACTGCAAGCAGGATGCCTTCGAACAGGAAGGCCTTCCAATGTGCCTTGACCGTCCGGCTCATGGCGGATTGCAGCCGGGAAAAATCCTCAGGCGATGTCATGGGCGGGCTCCGGATCGACAGGTGTGTGCTCGATCCAGTCTAGTACGTGCACACCGCGCTTGCCATCCCGCGGCTCAGCCGCCGCCGTGCGCCGACGAAAAACCTTCGCCGCTGGTGCGGATGCGGTTGCGCCCGAGAACATAGATCGCGGTCGTGACGATCAGAAGTGCGAGGCCGAGCAGGATCGAGACCAGGCCGATCGGGATCAGGGCCAGGGTCAGATTGCGCTCGGGGTTGATGAGCCAGTGATGGATTGAGGTCAGCACGAAGGCGAGCCCGAGAAAGCCGACGCCGCCGCCCGCGAGCAGCAGCGCCCACATCCGGCGGAGCTGGCTGAGGCGCTCGCGCGCGACCTCGGTCCGGGGCGCGTGATGGCGCGCGACGCGCCGCACCAGGCGGATGGCGAAGGCGATCGAGCTGAAGCCGATCAGCAGGCTCGCGCCGCCCAACCACATCCGCAGCGTCGGATCGAGATCCGGCATGCGCTGGAGTGTGAGCAGCGGGAAGTCGAACGCCGAATGCAGGGCGAGCGGGCCTGCGAAGATCAGCAGCCGGCTGGAGAGACGGGCCCAGTCGCGATGATGGCGGTTCGCACCCAGCGCCGTGCCGGCGCGCGCGATGGTCAGATAGGCGCCGGCGATGATGCCGAGCGCGCCGTGGAATGGCACGGTCAGCACGCTGCGCAATGCAGCCAGCGAGCGCCACATCTCCGCGTGCTGGACGAGATAGGCGAGGTTCTCGTAGGCGGCGAAGCCCAGGCCGACCGCAGCGCCATAGACCACGGTGTCCATCGGATTGGCGAAGGTCCGCCGCTTGGTCGAGGCGACCAGCACGATCGCGATCACCTTGACCGCTTCCTCCGGCAGCGCGACGCCGAAGATCGAATGCATGGCCAGCGCCGCCCACGGGTTGTCCGGAGCCGCGACCATTTTGGCGAAAGGGGCGCGGGCCAGGCCCAGCAGCGAAATGCTGGCCGCGCCGAGCAGGAACGCGGTCCAGACCTGGGCCGGCGGTCCCGGGCGTTCCTCGGCGGCAATGACAAGCCACAGCATCAGCAGCGCCGGGGCAATGGCGGCCGTTCCGATGACGGTGGGTAAAGCTTCAATCAGGTACATCGGCGCCGAAAATAGGTTCCCTTGATCCGCTTATCCACATTGCCCGATGCGACCTTGTGTCATGCGCTTGCTGTCGCGTCGCTTAACAAGCGCGACAGCCTACGTTCATCAGGACGGTCGCCGAGGTGTAGAATATGGAGCGCAATCAATCGCATGACAGAACCACCTCGTCATTTCTGACAACGGTCGCGCGCCTGTCATCGGATCGCGATTGGTAAGTCAGATCAAGGCAATGTGCAGGTTTCTTCGATTCACGATGAACGTGTCGCCGCGGCAAGTCCAGAGCCGGGATTGCCCCGTGCGGGCTATGCACGGCCGGGCGACGGCCTAGTCACGCCTGGTCGCGCGGGATGGCGACGCGGTCCGGCGGGCCCGGAGTTGCTCCACCTCCCAGAAGGCGCGTATGAGGCACGTGCCGAGGCAGAGCACGATGAGCAACAGCAGAAGGCCTGATCGACGGCGGGGATGTGGGTCATGGCAATGATAAAGCAACCGCTATGCCACCGCGTTCCTTCCCGGCCTGCACCACGTGCAGGGCTGCCGCTCCCAAGCCCGCTTTGACTCAATGCGTGGTGAACGGCGGCGGTGCGTCGGGCGCCACGTCGAAAGCGCCGAGATGGAATTCCTCGCCGATGGACGCGTCCGGCTCGGAATGCTGCGCCATCAGCGTGAACGCTGCCTGCGGGTATTGCTTCCAGATATCGAGATCGCCGGCGGTGATGGTGAGCCAGCCGAAGGTGTACATGTAGCGTCCCGGCTCGGTGACCCGGCCGACCTTGTCCCAGGTGATCTTATCGACCGTGATCTTGTCGACTGCCATTCGGTCCCCCGATCGCAAGTCTGCAAATGATGCCCGGCACGAGGCGCGGACCTTCAAAAGCTTATCTCGAAATAGGGCTGCGATAGGGCGGCGAGGCCGGCGGTTCAGGCCGATTGCAGCATGGGCGAGCGGACGATCAGCCGGACGACGTCGTCCCGCGACTGCTTTTCCGCGAATTTGACAGCAAAGCCGTTTTCGAATTTGCGGATCACGCGCCCGACACAAGCGCCGACCGCAAGCGGAGTTCCCACTGGCGGATCGTATTCGCAGGATATGGCGACACCGGCCGTGGAGACGTCGATGATGAAGCAGGCATGGGTGTTGCCGTCGGCGAGCGTCAGGAAGGTGTGCGCGACCTGCGGAACGAAGCGCGCGTCATTCCGCAGCTCCTGGACACTGGCGTCCTTTTGCTTCTTCTCGAGCCAGGTCAGCTTTTCCGACATCCAGGCGCGCCGGGCCCGCGTCATGTCGAGCTCCATCAGGAAGCCCGATTTCAGCGTCGCGCTGATGGTGCACTGGAATTCGCCAAAGTCCTGGAAGTAGGAGGTCACGCGCTCGCCGACTTTGCCGACCACGGGAACGTCGACCATCATGCGGAACGGCGAGACGCGGCTGGTGCGGCAGGCGAAGGTCCGGAGCTTGCCCTCGCAATCGTACCAACGCGGCAGCGAGTAGCTGCCACTCACGGTGACTTGCACGGCACGCTGTCTGAGGAATTCTGCGACGGACATGGGCGCCAATCGTGGTTCGGAGGGTTCCGTAGTTCCACGGTAGCAATCAAATTCTAAGCAAATGATACCGGCGCTCACGAGCAGGGGTAAATTTTTGGTAAATGCGCCGGTCGAGACAGGCGGCATAGCGCCGCGATTATCAGTCCCGTGACCTCACGATCGCGTCATCCGAGCAGCACCAGCAGGGCCAGCACGCCAAGGGCCATGACGAGCTTGATCGTCGCGCAGGCCACGCTGCTCGGTCTTCTCTCAAATCCGAACCACGGCAATGAATGCTGCATCGCGCGCGTTGCGACTGCTTCGACGATGGCGAACAAAAGAGCGATTCCGGCGAGGAAGGACCACGATGTATCCGGAAGCATCCATGTCGAGAGCGACGCGGGAACGGACGCTTTCAGCGATGCCAGCAGCGCGAACCATCCGAACAGGGATACGAAGCCCTTGATGATTTCGGGCCCGATCGTGCCGGGCTCGATACGGATGCCGATCTTTCCAAGAGCGAGTTCGATGCGCTCGCCATCGCTGAAGAAGAGGAAGGCGCCGAGGTAGAGCGGAACGCGCGACTGAAACAGGAGTGCGATGATGCCGAACAGCACGGCGTAGCCGTAGGCGTCAGCGAGAATGTTCGTGCCGGCCGTAGGCGACGGCGCAGCCGTGGCCCGAGACAGCGATCTGGCGCGCGCCATGTGCTCCAGCATTCTGGCGCGCCGTTCCGGCGCGTAGGCTGCCGTCCGGTGGATCCATGGCGGCGGCGCCGGCGAGGCAATCCCGGCCTGGTCGTCCGAGGGAGATTTATGCTGCGCCATGGGCCTGCATCTGGTTCCGTCTGGACATTGGTCGGAGGCGAGGGGGAAGGAGGTTCATTGCGAGGGCGGCAGATTTCGCCGCGTCATCCAAACGTCCGGATGATGGCGCTCCCTAGCGGAATCGAACCGCTCTCTCCACCGTGAAAGGGTGGCGTCCTAACCGATAGACGAAGGGAGCAAACCCAGGGCCCCGCCGCTTTTCGCGGCACGGCCGCTGGCCGCCCGAGTCATGCCCGGCGGCTGCAGCGGGCGAACCTATAATGGCCTTTGGCGCCCTGGGCAAGCCGTTCGGGAACGGTCTTTTGGCACCGGTGGATAGCCTCCCGCCCCAGGATCAGTCGGGGCAAATTCAACGGTTTCTTAGGTTCCCTGAGCTAGCGCTGGACGGGGAGAATTTAAGCCGATGCCACCGCCCAAGAAGCGCGCAGCCCGCAAGTCGCTGTCGCAGCATGCCTGGATCACGCTCGAGGGCGGGTTCGCGGCGCGGCAATGCCTGGTCCAGGACATCTCCGCCACGGGCGCCAAGATCACGCTGGACGAGGATGCGAGCCAGCTCCCGGGCGTGATCCGGATGGCATTCGCACGCGATGCGCGGACCGGGCGGAGCTGCCAGGTGGTGTGGCGCCGCGGCAAATCGGCCGGCATCAAGTTCATCTGAAGCGACCCCCGATGGCGCGCGGCGCCGGTCCGGGCTAGAACGGCCCGCATGCGTGCGCCGCTCCTCATCCTGATCTCGTTGCTGACGACGTCCGCGGCCGCGGCGGAAGCCTTGCGTCTCCCGCCTGCGGAGCGCCCACAGGCCGGCAAGGACTTGCCGCTGAAGGGTGCCGGCGGGAGCGCGAAAGCGGGCTCTTGCGCCGCCTATGGCCGCGGCTTCCATCTGGTCGAGAGCACCGGCACCTGCGTCAAGATCGGCGGCTCGATCAGCATCGAGACCACGGTCAGGCGCTGACGTCGATGCCGCCGGACATCATGCGGCCCGAGATCATCGTCCCGTTCGTGATGTATTGCGCGCTGCTGTGGTGGGTCGGCCGCGGCCTGAGCTGGACCGCGCGGCTCGCCACCGCGGCCGTCACGCTCGTGCTGATTTTCTGCGTGCTGCTGTTCGAGCGCGGCTGGCCTTAAACAAAAAACGCGAAAACAACCCCATGCACAGTAGCCGCCACCTCCCGGCGGCGCGCGGCGAAGTGCGGATTCATCGTGCTCTCAACGGAGTTTAGGCCGCATCACCGCTCACGACATCGGCGGTGCCACAAATTGCGCAAAACCGGGCCGTTTGCCGAGCTCGGCGAGCCAGCGCGTCAGATGCGGCTGCGCGGGCCGGGTGATGCCCTCGACGCCGAGCCAGCGCCGCGCATAGGCGCCGATCGCAATGTCGGCGAGGGTGAACGCATCGCCGTCCATGAACGGACGCGTGGAGAGCAGACGGTCGGCGATGGCCCAGACCTCGGCGGCGGCATCCGCATCCTTCTGCAGCTGGATCATGTCGCGCTCGGCGGGCGGCGTGCGCACGAGGCCCCAGAACACCGGGCGGTCGACCGGCTGCACCATCGACAGCGTCCAGTCGAGCCAGCGGTCGACGCTGGCGCGCAGCTTCGGCGCCTCGGGATAGATTTGCGTGCCGCGCCCGTGCGCGAGGCAGAGATAGCGCATGATCGAATTGGATTCCCACAGCGTGAAGTCGCCCTCGACCAGCGTCGGGATCCGCGCATTGGGGTTCATCGCGAGATAGTCGGCCTCGCGGGTCTTGCCGAAGGCCATGCCGGCGTCGATGCGCTCGTAAGCCAGGCCGAGCTCGGCGAGGCACCACAGCACCTTCTGCACGTTGACCGAATTGGCGCGGCCCCAGATCGTCAGCTTTTGGTCCGGCACATCATCCTCCCCAAGCTTTTCTTGGTGTCGTAGCCCGGATGGAACGAAGCGCAATCCGGGGTGCTTCGGCAGCGTCAGTCCCGGACGACGCGTGCGCTCCACCCGACAAGCGCGGGTGATAGCGGAATCCACTGCGGCGAGCGACGCGCGATTGCGCCGATCCTCTCATGCAAAAGGTCCGCATGCAAAAAGCTCCGCCTGAGGCGGAGCTTTCGTGCAGGGTCAAGTTGGTCAGGCGATCAGCGGCCGAAGAACAGCCATAGCAAGATGATCACCGGGATCGGCACACCCAGCATCCACAACAAAATTCCGCGTCCCATCGCGTCCTCCTCCAATTGCATTGTCGAAGAGAGAACGCTGCTGGCACGGGCTTGTTCCAGCGGCGAGCCTACCAATGGCCGGTGTTCGGCATCGACGACCACGGCTCCTGCGGCGGCTTCGGGTCGCCCTTCTGCAACAGCTCGATCGAGTGCAGATCCGGCGAGCGGACGAAGGCCATGTTGCCGTCGCGCGGCGGGCGGTTGATAGTGACGCCCGCCTTCATCAGCTTCTCGCAGGTCGCGTAGATGTCGTCGACCTCATAGGCGAGATGGCCGAAGAAGCGATCCTCGCCATATTTTTCCTCGTCCCAATTCCAGGTGAGCTCGACCAGCGGCGCGCCGCGGCTCGATGGCTGCTTCTTGAGCGCCTCGAGATCGTCCGACGAGCACAGGAACACCAGCGTGAAACGCCCCTTGTCGTTCTCGATCCGCCGCACCTCCTTGAGCCCCAACGCATCCTGGTAAAACTTCAGCGCGACATCGAGATTGCGCACGCGCAGCATGGTGTGGAGGTATCGCATGGTTGTTGCTCCCTTGAACGGATGGGGTTTTGCTTTGGGCCGAGACGGCGGAGAAGGAGATAGCAGGAAATTGGGGGGAGGGGCAAAGGGTGGGTGCACGTGTGCGTGAGGGTGAAGCCCGCTGATGAAGCAAATCAGCCGGCGACTTCAATGCACTTTCACCGCAAATCCAGTGCCGCACACGCGCCACCGGCAACGTATGCGGGCCGGTCTGCTGCCGCGGCCTATTGCGCCGCGAGGCGCTTTCCGGCCTGCTCGATCGGCGGCATGAAGAGCGATACTGCGGTGCCTTCGGGGTCACGAAACTGGAACGTCTTGTTGCCCCATGGCATCGTTTTCAGCTCATGAACCAGGGTGACCTTGTCTTTCAGGCGCTCATACTCCGCATCGATGTCTTCAACCTGAAACTCGATCACGGCGGTGCGGTTTGCGCCGGGCTCGGCACTGTTTTCTTGCCAGAGCGCGACCGTCTCGGCAGCGCCGATTGCCAGGTTGGCGCCCGGCGTTACGATCTTGGCGAACACCGGCGCGAGCCATTCGGCGGAAACTCCGGTGACCATTTCATAGAACGAGACCATGATGTTGATGTCGGAGGCGATCAGGCGAGTGGAGGCGAACTTCATGGCATGTCCTTTGGTTGACCGCAGATTTGAGCGGCATCGCGGGGCTCGTCGCACACCGCTGCTGCCACCCTGATGTCAGCAGTCACGATGCCGTGCCGAGCGCGCGAACTACGGGCATGAATTGCGATGGCAATGCTGGACTGCGCCTCAAGTGAGACACGATGATCCCGGTGAAAGGGCTGGACTGCACCGTCACCGCAATTTTAGAGTCACATGGGCAGCGCGCCAGTTCGTTCGAGGCCTAAGCCCAGCCTCCAAGGAAGACGGGCCCCGTGATGACTCAACGCTTGGGCGTCCAGGTATCGAAGTTGCCGTCCTTCTTACCGACAGCTCTGGCCTTCTCAACCGAGATGCCGTCGCGGCAGGCGATGTAGGACTGAACCTGGGCGTTGGTCCCGGCTCGCTTCGCAACCCACATGTCACGCGTGAAGCCGTTCTTTGCCATGCAATCGAGCGCATGAGGGGTGCTGTTCGAGGCGGCGTGGGCGCCGATTGTTGACAGCAGCAATGCGGAAACAGCGATAATTGTTTTCATGAAATCTCCCAATGAAGCGCCTGTACAATAGCCGCCGTAAACAAAGCTACAAGGCGCTGTTGTCAGAACGCTCAACTTTCCAGATAGTCGATCGTTGGAGACTCTTCAGGTCGCTGGAGGTCGGGGCGTCGCGCCGGTCGACCGAAGGGGGACTCAATTGCAAGCTCCCGGGAGATATTGATGCGTTTTAGAACGGCACTTTTGGTTGCTTCACTCGTGGCGCCGTGGTGTGCGGCTCCGGACACGGCAAAGGCTGCGGGCAGCATGACGCTCTGCCTGCAGGCTGGCTTCTCGCAAGCCTGCTGCAAAGCCGAGGAAGCGAAGGGCGGTTTCAACGGTGACGGTGCCGATGCCTCTGCGCGCCGCTGGAATAGTCTTGCTATGTGCAAGAGCGGGAGTGCGCAGAAGATCAAGCGCTAGAAGACGAGCCCCTTCACGCGAAGCACCTCCACAGCGCTAACCGGGCCCTCAGAACGGTGATCCAAAACCGCGGAATTTGGCCACCTCACTCACGGGTGGACAGGCTTGTTTAGCCGTTGGCAGATGAACTCCTCGCGGAGATGACGCGACTAACCGCCATGGCCAATATTCTAGGCGAGCTTCTGTTCGCACTTATCCGCTCGATTGTTGCTGGATGGGCGTATGCGCTCTGGGTCAAACTGGCGACATGGCTCGAGCCGAAAATCCAACGGCGTTGGGTGAAGGTTGCCGTAGGAGGCCTCCTCGGCCTGGCAGCCTTTTTTATGATTCCGATACTGATGGGGCTGTTGGGCCTTTGAAGACAATGAAATCCGTTCTCATCCCCGCACTGGCAATCGGGGCGCCCGTCTCGACGGTGCTGCTCGTCATGGAGCAGCTCACCGACTACTCCATCGCTGTGATGGCATGGGAGATGCCGGGCATATCCGCAGCTTATCTTTTCTGGGGAGCTGTCGGCAGTTCCGTTTTCCTGGGCATCGCCATCACTTGGGCCGTGAATGCCATCGTTTACGGGGCGCCCGCCTTCGTCGTCCTCACGGTCGTCAAGCTGGCAATTCGCGGTTCGCCGAAGTGACCTGACAATGACGGTGATGCCAGATATCTACTTCTCGAGCCCGGCCTTCTGCCGCATCGTATCGATTAGCTCTGAGGCCTCTGCCTTGGTCAGATCCTTCTTGGGCAGCTCCTTGTGGGCCTGCTCGGCGAGGGTCTTGAGGTAAGATTCCTGGGCACCGGTCATCGGGTCGTCGCCGGAGACCCAATCCTTCGGATCCTTTTGGGTGTTGTCCGCCATCTTGTTGTCAGTCACGGCGATCTCTCCTTTTCAGGTTCAATGCCGGCTGACGCCTTTTGTTCCTTATTTGTTCGTGGCTGACCCATGACGCAGCAAGGGCCGCACTTGCCCCGATTCAGCGTCGGGAGATGATCACGGAACGGCCGGCAGCGATCGGCGTCTGCGCATGAGACCTATCTTGCGACTTGCCTTGCGCCCCCAATCGAGGATCGGTGCCTCAACCGCGACATGCAAGGCGGCGGCGAGACCGATGGAGAGCAGGATGCCGGCGATGATTGTCCCGACGATCGACAGACGCCACAGTCCGTCAAAGCTGGCGATCCATTTCACCACCAGATAATGGACGATATACAGCGCGTACGAAATCTTGCCGAGCCATTGCAGGATCGGTGAGAAGGATCGTCCTTCGGTCTCGACAGCGATCACAGCATGGATCAGCAATCCCGCACCTACGCCATAGGTCAGGACGCGCGCGAACTGCGCGTCGATCGCGCCGTGCACGAAAATCCAGTACCAGCCGGCCACGAACAGGCCCGCGGAAACGGCTGGGAAGTGGCGCGAAAAGCGCAATCGTCCGCTTCTCTGGAGATAGGCGATGACAACGCCGGCACCGAATTCCAGCACCAGCGGATGAAAGTAGATCCCGAACTCAAGGCCGAAGACGAGAGCAAGAATGACCAGGCCGAATCCAGCGAACAAGATCTCGAACAGCCGGTCCGGCTTGATCGCCAAGACGACCGCGACGGCGACATAGAAGTGCAGTTCGAAAGCCAGCGACCACGCCGGCCCGAGGTACCAATTCGGATATGTCCATGCGAAGATGGTTCCGAGGTCGAGAGCGGGGCGGTCGCCCGGCGCCAGCGCGATCCAGGAAGAGCTGATAAACGCCGCCAGCAACACCAGCCAATAGAGCGGAAAAATTCGGAGGGCCCGTCTGAAAGCGAAATCCAGCGGGTTGTGTTGTGCCGTCGCCGTGGTCGCGATGATGAAGCCGGAGATCACGAAGAAGATGTCGACGCCGCTCGCGAGAATCGTCAGCGCGCCCTCGGCGAGCTCGGGGCCGACCCTATCGGGTCGCGCACTGATTGCGTGTCCGCAGACCACCGACAGCGCAGCGACCCCGCGCATCGCCTGTATACCCGCGAAGATCCGCACCAAGCCCCGCCACGTTTATTGATACGCAATCTAGGCGAGAAACCCATTAAGGAACAGTTGCGCTGATGCGATAGAATGGCTGCTGGATGCGCTGGCGATGAGACATGCATCTCAAGGCGGATACATTTTGCTGAGCCTGTCATCGAAGGCACGACCATTGACGGCGTTGCCCTGCTATGCGGGTGCTTCTCAGCGGCGCCTGAGCAAGCGCCTCATCCTTCGAGACGACCGCTTCGCGGCCCCCACAGGATGAGGCTCAGCTGCATCCGTCTCCGTTGAAGTGCTGCCGCCTACTCATTCCTCATCCTGAGGGCCCGCCGCAGGCGGGCGTCTCGAAGGATGGCCGCAGTCGAGCTTCCAGCCACATGTTTCTTCATGTGCGAGAGTCCCGCACGCGACGGCGCGTGAATCGAAAAACCGCCCCCGATTGCCGGAGGCGGTTCTCGAAAATCTGGCCAGAGAATTATCGCGACCGATATTCGCTTCGCGCGAGACGCCCTAGTGACCGGTGCCGGGCTTGGTCGTCTTTGGCGGCTTGCCGTCTTCGATCCGGCCTTCGTTGCGCAAGTCGCGACCTTCCTGGGCCTTCTTCTGGCTCTCGCGGGATTTGCCGTGTTCGTTCATCTCTTCTTTGATGAATCCGGCGCCTTCCTTCACTTTACCTTCAACGCTCATGACGATCTCCCTTGCTGGAGATGGGGCAACTCGCGGCGAGACCTGACCGTTCCGGTGCGCGCACGATTGTGAGGCGTGCATTGGCGACAGGTTCCAAAAAGATCCGCGTCATGATGGGTCATGAAATGGCCGCGCCGCCTTGTGGGAAGCGACGCGGCCGGGAAGCAAGCCGTACAGGAAACCGGCTTACTTCATGTTGCTGCGGGTCCTGGTGCCGCCCTGGTCGCTGCCGGGGCCGGAGCCGCCTTGGCCGGAGGCGTCGGGCCTCACCATTCCGCCCTTGCCCATGCCGTCATGGCTCATGCCGGTGGTGCCGCTCCTCATCGTGCCCTTGTCCGTGTTGGTCATACCGGGCTTCTGCATGTTGTCGGTCTGCGCGGCGGGGCCGGTCTGGTTCTGCGCAAAGGCGGAGCCGCACATGAGGCCGAGGGCGGCGGTCGCAATGACGAGCTTCTTCATCTCAAACTCCTGGTTGGTTGTGTGGGCCAACGGGAGCGCAGAAACCGTGTTCCTAAAACAAGGTGTTCCGGAGTGCAAAAATTCTCGTCTGCAACGAGGGTACTTTCGGTTCTGATTGACTCAGAACCGCTCCGGATTGTTGTGACGCGTTTTCTTCGCGCGAACTTGAAAACGCCCTACGCCGCAAGCCGCTGGTCGGTCGGGCCCGTCAGGTGCTTGAGCACTTCCGCATGCTCCAGGTCGGGAACCGCAATGGCCGTGTGGCTGTAGCTCGCATGGGTTCGTGAGTTTGCAATCCGGTCCAGGATCTCGCCGCCCTTGATGACGTGGAGGCCCATGCCCTCTCCGGACGGGAAGATCGCGAGCACCACGTCATAAGCCGTGATGACGGCCCGAAGCGCTTCGGCCTTGTCTTCGGCAATTTCGACGAACACGCGAACATCGGCCGCGAGTTCACGCAGCTCGTTAAAATCCAACACTGTGGGGTACTCCAACGCAACGATACTGAGAGGAGCTTGGAGGCGTTAGGTTACTGAAGTCTCAACGGCCTATGCCCAGCCACAGGTTTATCGACCAGGCGCCCCCGTCAGGCCGATAGACGCGCGGGCGTTGCCGCCTGCTCGGCGATGCGCCGGCACGGGAAGGACATCTGGAGCGGGGAGGGACGAAGCGCGCCTCGTACCCATACGGGCGTCACGCGATACACGCGTGACTTATGCGCGCTTTACTTGGCGTATCCCTGGGAGCGGAGCCACGCGATCTTGCGGTCGCCGTTGATCCAGTCGTCGGCGTCTGCCTTGCTGGTGAAGCCCTTGATTTCGCGCTGTTCGCTGTCCGGGTAATCCGCCAGGATTTTCCAGTCGTTGTCTGCAATGCGGACGGTTTTGAAGGTCACTTTTGTTTTTGCCATGCCGCATTATGCAGGAGATGGCCGGAAAAGAGAACCTGCCTTGTGACGGTCACCGGTGTGGCCCGGGCGCAGACCTCGGGGGCCAGCCTGATCGGCTTTGCGCGGCCAGGTCCCCGAAAAGGCGAAAGCCCCGCCTGGGGGAAGCGGGGCTCTCCGATGGGGGTGAAGCTTGGGGACTTCAAAGAGTTAGACGCCTCCGGGAGAAAATGGTTCAACGCGAAAACGGCGAAGGCTGCGGCATCGTTCCCACGGCGTCCGGCCCCCCGCAGAACCCCTGCTTGCGTTTTGGGCGTCGATGGGTTCTAAGCCCCGTCACTTCATGAAAGTTGGCATGAATCAGAAGCGCGTTGCGCGGTTGGACCGCGTCCTGAGCAAAGCCTGCTCGCGCGCACAGAAGGAAATTCAGACATGGCGAAGATGACCAAGACTCAGTTGATTGATGCAATTGCCGAGGGCACGCAGCTGTCGAAGAACGACGTGAAGTCGGTCATCGAGTACATGGCGACCGTTGGCTACAAGGAGCTCAACGAGTCCGGCGAGTTCGTCATTCCCGGCTTCGTGAAGATGTCGGTGGTGAACAAGCCGGCGACAGAAGCCCGCATGGGCGTCAATCCCTTCACCAAGGAGCCGATGCAGTTCGCGGCGAAACCGGCGAGCAAGTCGGTGAAGGCCTCGCCGCTGAAGGTGGCCAAGGACTCCGTCTAAGGGCTCGCTAAGGGTTCGCATTTTCGTTGCGGCGGCTCCTTTTTGCGGAGTGCTGCCGCGGAGTGCTGCAATGACTGCTTGCTTGTGCTGAACCAATAAGGAACTCTGGGCGATCGTCAGGCTTTGCTTCCGAGAGGGAGAAATCACATGACTGGTCTCAGCGAAGTAGAGATTCGAAATCGGGCCTATCACCTCTGGAAAGAGGCCGGCGAGCCTGCGGGCACGATGGACACCTTCTGGTACGAGGCCGAAAAGGAGCTTCTCGCCGAGCGGACCAAGCAAGGCGAAGTGCCGCCTGGGATGACCGACAATCTGCCGGTCTGACTGCGATGGTCTAAGAGGCGAGCGTCGACAGTTCTCAAAGCAGCCACCCGGCGTAACGCCCGGGTGGCTGCTTTGCTGTTCGGGCCACCGCTTGGATGGCGACCGCCTTAAAGAAAAACCCCGGGCTTAGGGACCGGGGTTCTTCAAGCTGGCCGCCCGCGTCGCGACGTGCCGCCAGCACCACTGAATTCGGCTTGATAACGTGAGACGGGAAAATTCGTTCCGGCCGCTAGTCCGGCGACACGGACACGTCGATGATCGCCGGCGTATCGACCTTGCGCTCGCGCCAGACGACGAGATCGCATTTGGGATTGAGCCACTGATATTCGGAGCCGCGCGCCTTCAGGTGCGCGAGCGCTGCATCATGTGCGGCGGTCCGGTCCGGCGCTTCGACCATGATCTCCACGGTCTCCTCGATCTGACGCACCACCTCGACGGCGTAGAATTTTCTGGTCACGGTCCCTCGCTCCGGAATGACTAACGGGGAGGGCGATGGCGCGTTCCCCAAAAGAAAAACCCCGCGCTTTCGCATGGGGTCTTCTTGGCTGGCGACGATGGGATTTCAGCGCCTGGCCGCCGGCCGCGTTCTCGCACTTAAGGTTGAAAACCCAAAAAGCAACCGCGGCGGCGCGCGGAAGCCTGAGGCGATGTGGCCGGCGAATTTTGCGGGGAGGGGCTGGACTTTTTGTTCTTATTTTGTTCTAGTGGGGCATCCCTTTTGGCAGCGACATTGATTTGGAGGTGCCCATGACTGTCGAGAAACAACGCGAAGTGATCAGGCTCTGGAATCAACTCAGGAAACTCGACGGCCCGGCCGCGGAAGAACTCCGCATCCAGATCCTCGAATGCTTTTCGGAGAAAGATCTGTCGGGGAAGGGCACGGCGAAGCGAGCGGCGTGATGAGCGTCGCACTACGTTGATGATAACGGGCCATCTTCCCCCACCTTCACCGATCGTTAGGAATCGTTTTGCGCTGATTTCTCGACTCCGATTCGTTCCTTGCGAACGAAATGGAGTCGGATGCAGAACAAGCCGTGCCTTCTGTGTCGATGCGGGACACGCGCTTCCAAACCAAGCCAGCGTGATGCTTCGCACGGTCCCTCCCGCGTGTCCTCGCTACGAGATCAGGCGAAGGAGACGCGACATGGATGCGTGCTGGTTTCTTGAGATGTTCGCCGAGATCGCGAAAGTGTTTTGGTATGATCGGCATCCGCGCTTGCGCAAAGGCAGGCCGTCGGTGCCGCAGGTGTCGCCGCGGTCGAAATCCCAAGACGCGATGTGAGTGCGCGATCGTTGGCGACTGCGCTCGTTTGTGTGCAAACGAAATGTTAAGATTTGCTTCGCGTCGATTTCTGCGATTCCGATTCGCTCTTCGAGAACGAAAGGCGGGCGAAGCTGGAACAAAGCCGGATGGCGGATCGCCAGAAGCTCCGCAGCCTCGGCTTTCGCGCGGGCTTGAGGCGGCTCGCCGACTTCTGGAGACGCTTCGCGCACTCCTAACGGAAGCTTGCCGCGAAGCCGATAACCGTATTCGGTTAGGTTAAAAGCGCGATCGCATTGCGCTTGCCGCTGCTTGGGATAGGTGTGTCTGGCGACGTCTGGAAACGACTTTGCCAACAAGCAATTTTGCCAAGAACGAATTCATGACACCTTTTTCAGAACCGAGCTTTTATCAGGGCGACCGCCACACCTATCGGCGCGTTGCCATCGTCGGCACGCTGTTCTGTCTGGCTTTCGTGGTGATCAGCGTCTCGCTGCGGCCACAGCTCGAGGAGACGCGTGTCGCGGTCAAAGCCGACAGGCTGATGCGCACGGCGGGCCAGCCACCGCACACGAATTAACGGTCCTCGCCGGAGATCTGATGGTCGGCGCAATTGCCTGGGCAGGCGGTGCCCCGCGAGGCGAGCGCCACGAAGCCGGCATAGCCGGACAGGTTGAGCAGGACTTCGAGCCAAACGGGCATGTCGGCCTCTTTTCTCCCTGAAGGCTACGCCAACGTGCGCGCGAAGCGCATGTTCCCGGACAAGAAGGCGCCGCGCCTCAAAGCGGGGTGGTGGGGTCGAGCCGCCGGCCGAGGACGCCTACGGACTCGCTCGACGGCTGCTCCTTAAGGAACTCGGCAATAGCCCGCGCCAGTTCGCCGTCGCTCATCGGCGTCGATGGCGGGCGCAGCGTGCCGACACCGAAACTGCGGACGATCTCGTCGTAATGCTGATCGCCGGATTTGGGAACGAGCCTCCGGATACGGGCCAGCAGCGTGGATATCGGCACTTTAGCCTCCTAGGCGCTCCCCGCTGGCAGCAATTGGGCTGCGTTGCCAATTTGCTGTCCGTGAAACTGAAAACCCCGCCAGCATTGGTGATGCTGACGGGGTCTTCGTGCTGTTGCCTCAACCGGATGGCAGAGGCATCCGCACTTGCACAAACAATTCGCGGAACGCGCGCCTGTTCCATGCGTGGCCGGATTTATTCCGAGCTCGGTTCCACAAGCTTGCGCGCAACCATCGCAACGCGCCGGCGTTGTCCATCCGAGATACGAAGGAGGAGATTCATGATGAGGAAGACACTGGCAGTTCTGGCTACCGTTGCAGCCGTCGGCCTGACCGCGGTTGCGGCGCCTGCGCCCGCCGAGGCGCGCGGCCGCGGTATCGGTCCGGGCCTCGCATTCGGCCTCGCCGCCGGCGCCATCACCGCGGGCGCCGTCGCCGCGTCGCATCCTTACGGCTATGGCTACGGCTACGGCCCGGGTTATGGCTACTATGGCGGCCCGGCCTATGCTTACGGCCCCGGTCCGTACGCCTATTACGGCGATGGACCGTACTACCGCCGCCACCATTATTACCGTCACTGGTAACGCCTGAACAAATGAAAAGCCCGGAGCAATGCTCCGGGCTTTTTTCATGCTCGGTGATCTGGTGTCGTTACGGCCAGAGCGAGGGCCGTTCCACCTTGCGCGCGTTGTCGAGCGTCGACACGAAATACTCTTCACGTTCGCGCTTGAATTTTTCCTGCGTGGCACGGAAGGCGGCGACACGGGCGGCGATCTCTTCGCGTTCGCGGATTTTGCGTTGTTCGTCCTCGGTCATGTCAAATCCCCTCTGCACGTGAGTATGTGTCCTACTGAACTCAAGCACTGCCGCCGCAATCACGTTGAGTCGCGTCAACACATGCATTGGCGCTTCTGATTGGGGCGTCAGTGGGGAGGAGGCATTGCAGGATTGTGATAAGCGAGGGTCGGAAAAAATTGCCGACCGTGCCTTGCGCGGCAGTGGATAACAGCGTCAATAATCTTGTCGCTTGCGCATGTTGCAGCTAGCGCAAAAACAAATCACCAACCGATCAGCAGAACCAATCGGCCAAACCAATCGGCAAAGCAAAACGGGAGGCCGCGTTGATTGCATCGGATCTTCGCAGCGGCGTCGAGCGTCTCGGCGACATGATCGCCGAAGCCAAACGGATCGTGCCGTTCACCGGCGCCGGCATCTCGACCGAATGCGGCATCCCCGACTTCCGCTCGCCGGGCGGAATTTGGACGCGCAACCGCCCGATCCCGTTCGACGAGTTCGTCGCCAGCCAAGAGGCGCGCGACGAATCCTGGCGCCGGCGCTTCGCGATGGAGGAGGTCTTTGCGGCGGCCAGGCCCGGCCGCGGCCATCGCGCGCTCGCCTCACTCTACCGCGCCGGCAAGGTTCCCGCGATCATCACCCAGAACATCGACAATCTGCACCAGGCCTCCGGCGTCGCGAGCGACCACGTCATCGAACTTCACGGCAACACCACGTATGCGCGCTGCATCGGATGCGGGCAGGCCTATCCGCTTGATTGGGTGAAGCGCCGCTTCGACGAGGAGGGCGCCGCGCCCAACTGTCCCGTGTGCGACGAGCCGGTGAAGACCGCCACGATCTCCTTCGGCCAGACGATGCCCGAGGATGAAATGCAGCGCGCCACCGCGCTGTCGCAAGACTGCGACCTCTTCATCGCGATCGGTTCCTCGCTGGTGGTATGGCCGGCCGCGGGCTTTCCGATGATGGCGAAGGAAGCAGGTGCACGCCTGGTAATCATCAATCGCGAGTCCACCGAGCAGGACGACGTCGCCGATCTCGTGATCCGCCACGACATCGGCGAAACGCTCGGGCCCTTTGTCGGTAATTGAGGCAGCAATTTGATTCGCGGCTGTGCAAGCTGTTCATAGGTTCCGGCGAATCTCTTTTTTGTCTATGCGTCGCAACCGGGAGTGTTATCTTTTGAGTCGAAAGATTCGCGTCGCGTCGAGTTGAGAAGATTCTCTAAAGACGCGTGATTCGGCGCCGCCATTCAGGCGGGTTGCATGGCATGTGTGGGGTCCGGGGTTATGGGGTCGTCCGACGGATTTGAGTCCAAGAAGGTCGGAGTTCCCGCGGTGGGTGAACACGGCGGTGGCGGTCGCGACAGCGCTCTCAGTCCATTCACCGGACTTGGTGAGAGCAGCGCCAACCTCGTCGAGGTTCACGGCGTCATCAAATGGTTCGACGCCTCAAAGGGCTACGGCTTCATCGTTCCCGACAATGGCTGGCCCGACGTGCTCCTGCACGTTACCGTGCTTAGGCGCGATGGCTTCCAGACCGCCTACGAGGGCGCCCGCATCGTCGTCGAGTGCATCCAGCGGGCCAAGGGCTACCAGGCGTTCCGCGTCGTCTCGATGGACGAGTCGACTGCGATCCATCCGGCGCAGATGCTGCCGCCGCGCACCCATGTCACGGTGACGGCGACCAGCGGGCTGGAGCGAGCCCAGGTCAAATGGTTCAACCGGCTGCGCGGTTTCGGCTTCCTGACCTGCGGCGAGGGCACGCCCGACATCTTCGTGCACATGGAGACGCTGCGCCGCTTCGGCATGACCGAGTTGCGGCCCGGCCAGTATGTGCTGGTCCGCTTCGGGCCCGGCTCCAAGGGCATGATGGCGGCAGAGATCCATCCCGAGACGGGATCGCCGGTCTCGTCCCACTAATTCTATTCCCGCGATCGTGAGCAGAGGCGCGCTGGCTGACCGGCGCGCCTCTGGCTTTTCCGGCGATCGCCACGTAAGGACTGGTCCAGTCCCACGCCTCGAGAGCCATCCATGAATTTCGATCGAAAGGCCGTCTTCGCCGTTGCGAAGGGCTGGCTCGCCGCCATCCTCGTCATCGCCGGCTGTGCCGTCGCGAGCGCCCCCGTCCGCGCCGCCAGTTTCCAGCCGCTCGAGATCGTCACCAAAAACGGCGTGCAGGTGTTCTCGGTCGAGATCGCGACGACCGAGGAGGAGAAGCAGACCGGCCTGATGTACCGCAAGGAACTGGCGGACGGCAAAGGCATGCTGTTCGACTTCAATCCCGAGCAAGAGGTGTCGATGTGGATGAAGAACACCTATGTCTCGCTCGACATGATCTTCATTCGCGCCGACGGCCGAATCCTGCGCATCGCCGAAAATACCGAGCCGATGTCGACAAAAATCATCTCATCCAGGGGGCCCGCGCGGGCTGTTCTGGAGGTGGTGGCAGGGACGGCGCAGAAATATGGCATCCGCGCCGGCGACCGCGTCGGCCACCCGCTGTTCGGCAGCAAGTAGGCGGGTCAAGGGGCTATTGGCAAGGCTATTGCCCCCGTCCTGAGGTCTTTTGGGAAGCTTGCTGGTGCCGTTGGAAGGCTTGCTGGCGCTTTGGGAAGCGTGTATCGACGGGGCTCGCCGGACATTCGGGGTATAGCGCAGCCTGGTAGCGCGGCAGTTTTGGGTACTGCAGGTCGTTGGTTCGAATCCAGCTGCCCCGACCAATTAACCCTTGTCCAGACCGGAGACATAGGTAACAGGTCGTACCTAAGACATGGGTGACAACCTCGTGCCGAACGGGTTGTCGAGG